>CAMVBD010000113.1 GCA_947165615.1 uncultured Clostridia bacterium
CGGCGGGCGCGTGGGCACACGGTTCGCGGGCACACGGGATCTTGTAAAGCCGCGCTTTGCGCGGCGGGCGCGTGGGCACACGGTTCGCGGGCACACGGGATCTTGTAAAGCCGCGCCGTATCCCCGTATATTGCAGCGTCCAAACAAAGCATTTTCCGTGCACCCGTGCGCCCCTGCACCCGTGCACCCGTGCCCCCTCCGCCGGCAGGCGGCAGAAAAGGTGATTCTTATGGCCAGACTCAACGTAAATCCCACCCGCATGGAACTGACGAACCTGAAACGGAAACTCACGACCGCGCGGCGCGGGCACAAACTGTTAAAGGATAAGCGCGACGAACTCATGCGCCGCTTTATGGACACCGTGCGCGAAAATAAGGCGCTCAGGAAAACCGTGGAGGCGCAGTTAAAAGAGGCAAGCGTTCGGTTTGCCTCCGCCAAAGGCGTGCTCGGCGACGCGGAGGTGGAGTCGGCGCTTCTGCTGCCCATGCAGAAGCTGTCCCTTGACGTGACCGAAAAAAACGTGATGAGCGTTATGATCCCGCAGTTTACGGCGGACCTCAGGTCCTCCGACGGCGCGGACCTTTGGCCCTACGGCTTTGCGTTCACGTCCACGGAGCTGGACGCGGCGCTCAGTTATCTTTCCGGCGTCACGGATAAGCTTCTGCGCCTTGCCGAAATCGAAAAGACCTGTCAACTTTTGTCCGATGAGATCGAAAAGACCCGCCGGCGCGTCAACGCTCTGGAGCACGTCATGATCCCGCAGTACGAGGAGACCATCAAGTACGTGCAGATGAAGTTGGAGGAAAACGAGCGCGGCGCCACCACCCGCATTATGAAGGTCAAGGACATGATGGTTGAGAAGCAGTTTGCCGAAAATGCCGCGAAAGGCCTGTAAGCAAAAAATCCCCGGAAGGGGATTTTTTTCGTGACTCGTGACTCGTGGCTCGTGGCTCGTGGCTCGTGATTCGTGGTTCGTGGCTCGTGGCTCGTGGCTCGTGGCTCGTGATTCGTGGTTCGTGGTTCGTGGCTCGTGGTTCGTGGCTCGTGGCTCGTGGTTCGTGGCTCGGGGTTCGGGGTTCGGGGCGCAAATCTCTCTTTTTTCTTGCATTCTGTGTCCCGATATGCTATACTATTCGTCAGAAAACTCAAAATTATACAAAACCGGAGGCTTTCGTATGAAAAAATATGCGGGACTCAAAAAGATTTTCGCGGTCCTTCTGGCGCTTGTCATGCTTCTGCCCTGCGTGTCCGCCGCGGCGTTCGCCGAGGAGAGAAATCCCGACGGGCGCACGCTGCCCACCATCCACGTGCGCGGCAAGACGGCTCCGCTTTACAAGGACTACGGCACCGAAAACCAGGTCCAGATCTTCGACAACTGGACGGGCCGCGTGCCGGTGCCGGACGGCTACATCGAGGAGCAGGTCAAAGCCCTGCTGCCGTCGTTTGCAAAGGCCGTGCTGACGAATGATTACGACGCGTGGGCGGCGGACTTTTCCGGCGTTCTCGAGCCCATTTATCACGACCTGCTGCTTGACAAGGCGGGAAATCCCCAGTACAACACCGGCACCAACTGGAATTTCGACTACTCTTATCTTCAGAACCGCGTCAACGGCGACGGCACCTATTCGACCGACGCCTACGAGTTCGAGTACGACTGGCGGCTTTCCCCGCTGGACGTTGTGGACGACCTGCACGACTACATCGAGGCGGTGCTTGCCGTCACCGGGAAGAGCGAGTATAACCTTGTCGCCCGGTGCGAGGGCGCCTGCGTCGCGGCGGCGTATCTTGCCAAATATCCCGACTCCCGCATCCGCTCCATCGCTTACATGGCGCCCTGCTCCAACGGCTGCGCGCAGATCAGCTGTCTGTTTGCCGGGGACGTCAAAATCAGCACCGCCGCCGTCAACCGCTACATGAGCCTCAACTTCGGAACGGACGCCGAGGACGGCTTCGGCGCGGACCTGATCGGCGACCCGACCGTTCTGGAATTCCTGCGGCAGCTGATCGCCGCGCTGTCTCTCACCCACGGGCTGGACCTCCCCGCCTCTCAGATCGAACGGATCTTCAACACCGTCAAGGACAAGGTCTATCCCGGCCTTCTGATGACCTCGTTCGGGTCCTTCCCCGGCTACTGGGCCATGGTGGACGACGCGCATTACGAGACCGCCAAAAAGCTTTGCGGCATTGCGGACGACCCGGAATACGCCGCGTTTGTCCAAAAACTGGACGACTATCACTATAACGTGCAGAACAAGCAGGTCGAGGTGCTGAACCGCATGAAGGCGGGCGGCGCGTCCTTCTCGCTGCTGGTCAAATACGGCACAGAGATTTTGCCCATCATCGCCGACGCCGACCTCATCAGCGACTCCACCGTCACGGTCAAGGAGGCCTCCTACGGCGCCGTGACCGCCCCCCACGGGCAGATCCTGCCGGAGGATTACGTCTCCGCCGCCGTCAACGCCGGCAACGGGCGCTACCTTTCCCCCGACGGGCAGATCGACGCCTCCGCCTGCGCCTTCCCGGACGACACCTACTTCCTCAAATACTGTCCGCACGGCGAGTGGTACGGCGAGGTGTACTGGTGGCTGAACCGCTGTCTTGAAAAGGGGACCGCCGAAAACGCCGACAATAACGAGCGGTATCCGCGTTTCTTGTTCTGGGATCGGGAGCAGATGAACATTTCGCCTCTGTCGGAGGAAAACATGGGGCGGTACGAGGACTATTACGAGTCGAATCCCGGCTCCGCCGTCACGCGCCTCATCTCCTCCTTCCGTTCGATCATCACAAGGCTCATCGACATGATCCGCGGCCTCATCGACGGCATCCGAGCCCGCGCCAAGGGCGAACCGGTCACGCCGTAACACCGCACTGAAAAATCCCGAAGGGAGACACGACAACCTTACGTCGCGTCTCCCTTCGTTTTTTGTAATCAGCCGGAATGATTGGCTGCGGGTTTATTTTTGTCTGATTGCCGGTTTTACACGCGTCTTTTTTTATACGGGCGCGTCGCTCAATGAAGCGATCAATGCATGCAAATAGTATTCCGCCCCGATTTTGGACATCATATTGTTTCTTCCCGGCAGTTGCTCCGTTACGGTTTTTGCGATCCCCTCTATGCCGGGAATGCGGTCGCTTTGCAAATAGATGTGTGCGCAATACAGGTCGCTTCTCAAACTCTGATTCCCGCATATGCACAAATCGATCCTGTTTTTGCTGATACCGATATCCCCGCTGAATCGTAACCCATCGGTTTTTATGATTGACACTTTGTCATTTCTGACCATCTCGCACAGCCGGTCC
The DNA here is from genome assembly GCA_947165615.1 of uncultured Clostridia bacterium. Lineage (GTDB taxonomy): Bacteria > Bacillota > Clostridia > Oscillospirales > Acutalibacteraceae > RUG806. The sequence goes on from CAMVBD010000113.1 coordinate 3,301, forward strand.
AGCATCTTGATTCTGCTTTGAACGGGAAACGGTCTGATGTATCTGGAGGAAATGGCGGCTAATCTGCCGGTTTTTACAAAGTCCTCTATTGCGCCGGACGTATAAACGGCGCTGCTCATTTCTTTTGCGCGGTTTTCATATTCCGATATCGTTGCGCGAACGAGAATATCTCTGATGGTTTCGTCTAATTCGGGATTGGCAACGGCTCTCAGCATATCACAGTCAATTAAGCCTGTCGGCGAAAAATGATTGTACAGATACATATTTTCAGGTCCGAAATTCAGATCGGCGCTGCGCAGCAACGTATTTGCTTCATCCTCAATAAAGATAACAGCGTCAGGCAAAGACGCCGTGATACGATTATATTTTTGAGCAAGAGACGCACAGGTCGTTTCCTCTTCCGCAAAAGCATAATGACCTTCCGAATCAAAAGCAATGGTAAAATGATCGCTGAAAACACCAAAGGGAAACAAGCCGATGAACGGGTCCTCTGTAATATAAGTCTGAATTCCGCAGCATGCAAAATCTGCAATGTCAAACAATTCCTCGATCATTGTTTCCGACAGGACGACTGAAACAGGGCAAATCCGTTTCAATGCCATCGATCCGGTTTCTTTTAATGCCTGTTTCAGCGCATGCTCAACAGAAATGTGTTCATGCGTACAAACAGCATATACCGTTTCCCCTCGTGTGAGAGCATTGCTTACATGGGAATAAACGAATTGTCCCAATTCGTCCGTTTCGCCTGTCATCAGCGTTTCGGGATCCCTTTTTAACCCGGCGAAAAACGTCTCTATGATTTTAGTATGGTTGTTCACGGCGGATTTTTTGCCGTACTCGGCGGAAAACTTCTCTTTGAAATCATCGGAGATAAACGGCGCTCCCATGATCGCCATGAAAAAACGCCTGGATACGGGAAGATTGCCATTGATCGTTTTAACCACCTGGCTTCTGTCCATATTGATATTTTTTGCGAATTGGGATCGACTGATTCCGAGATCTTCAATCAGTTGCCGGAGTAATTTATCCATGGGAATTCCTTTCATTTGTGCGGGAAATGATGATTTTTATGATAACATAAAAGTCTCAAAAAAACAATCGTGTGAAATCTTGTGAAAAATTTTCATAAACACAACCATGTGCGCTTCGGCTGCAATCCGGGAAAGAGGATTGATAAAAATTCACAGAGGTTCGCATCTTGAAGAAGCACGTGGCAGTCTATTATAATAATTCATAAATATGTCATTGTGAAAACAGGTTTTCATGCTGCCGTATTTGATCTTATGGGAGGTGCCTTCGAAAAGTGAAAAAAATCATAATCATCATCGCAGCGGTTCTCGCTGCGGGGGCAGTTGCAACTTCGGTCATCCTGATTCAATCAAAACTCGGTAAGGGAAATCCACAAGAGCAAATAAATGCAAGTTCCGTTTCCGGGTCAGCGGATCATCCCGCACAAGAGGAAGGAGACGACCCTTTCAGCGTCCTCCTCAACGCCAATATCGGCGATAAAGTTACGACCGGCGTAACATATGACACGGTAGGCGGCAAGGTTCAGGATAACTGGTACAAACTTGATGAGAATGACGAAAACATCTACCTGATCTACGGCGATTACTACAAAACCGAGTATATTTCCGACGCGCTGCTTGTATCCTACAGCAAAAACTGGGATAACGGAAAAAGCTGGCAAACCGCTATCACAAAAATGGGAACGTATAGCCTGACGGCGTCGAGCGGGAGCTTGCTTGTTGATTTTATGCTCGATACGAACAATTGGGCTTTGATCAGCGTCAGTTTTGAAGAAGCGTTTCCATACAGAACCATAAGCGCGGTCGGATCGCCGACAAAAGAGCAGATCGAGGCTGCCTCCGAAAAGGTCGGGGGCTTGGGATATGACTTTAATCCCAACACCGCACCGTCCATGATCCGTCCTCACCCCGGCGCGCAGCCGTTCGACGGTTGTTACGGCTATTGGCTTGCTACATACACCAAAACAAGTTCCCTGTATGAAGTTCGCTGCAATCAGGGCGGCATAAGGGATACTTTTGTGTCGAACGGCGATGCGCTGCGCCCGGTCGTCTGCATTTCGAAAACGCAAAGAGAGCGAACCGGTGAAGAGGAAAGTCGTGACCGGGCTGTGGAAGCAGCGAGTGAACAGGCGGAGGAAGTCAACAAAGAACTCAGCAAAGGCACGTTTCAACTCGGAGAGTTTACGCTTCACTACGGTAAGTATATCAGTGACGATAAAAAGTCCTCCTATACGCTCAATGAAGACGGTTCGCTGGTCTATGAATCCGAAAACGGCATCCGTTATACCGGAAAATGGGAAGCCAAAGAAAGTGAATATGACGGCTGGGCGCTGTTTCTGACGGATGAAACGGGAGAAGAAAAAATGTACTGGTCGGGCGGAGACGACTGGTTTGATACCGCTTTTGTCGGAACCATGACGTATCGCTATTCTTC
>CAMVBD010000114.1 GCA_947165615.1 uncultured Clostridia bacterium
CGCTTTCTCATCGGCCTTTGGGGCGCGGTGGCTGTGCTGCTGGCGACGCTTATTCCGCTTGGGATCATCTGACCCGCTTATCCCGCCCGTTTCCCGGGCGGGCTTTTTGTTTGGAATCCCCTATTGCTTTATCGGAAAAGAAAGTATATAATAAAAACATTACAGAACCGACAGAAAGGCGTCCTGTTTATGGAACCGATCATTTTCGCCTTTGCGGGCAAGGGGGGCGTCGGCAAGACCTCCCTGTCCGCAGCGTTCATCCGCGCCCTGACGGCGCGGTTTCCCGACAAAAAACTCCTCGCCGTGGACGCGGACCCCGCCGTGGGACTGTTGACCGCCCTCGGCGCCGAGCCTGAACTGACGCTTGACGACGTGCGGATGAAGATCGCCGAAAGCATTGACCGGGGCGACACCGCCGACGCCGTGGCGCTGCTCGGTGAAGCGCGCTTTCATCTGCTGGACTGCATTTTGGAGCGCGGGAACCTCTCGGTCCTCGCCATCGGGCGGCCGGAGGCGGCGGGCTGCTACTGCAAGGTCAACGCCTACTTAAAGCAGGTGCTGGAAACGGTCGCCGGGAACTACGATTTTGTCGTCATAGACGGCGAAGCGGGCATTGAGCAGATCAACCGCCGCGTCATGGAGACCGTGACCGCTTTGGTGCTTGTCAGCGACGGCTCCCGAAAGGGCGTGCAGGTAATAAAGACCATTTGCGCCGTCGCGTCGCGCCTGATGTCGCCCAAAAAGACCGGGGTCGTCTTTAACCGCGTCTCCCCCGCCTTTGACCCCGAAAAGATCGAAGACCTGCCGCCGGTGCTGGCGCTGATCGGGGACGACAAAAACCAGACCGAAAACGACATGCGCGGCGACACGGTGTTTTCGCTTCCCCCCGACGCCCCCGTCCTTGCCGGCGCCGAAAAAGCCCTGACTACGCTTTTGGAGGGCACGCCCTATGCGCTTATATGACGACGTCTTGAAGGGGCTGTCCGCCCTGCTGCCCCCGGCCCCGGCGTTTTGTGCCGCGTTTGACCCGAAAAACGCCGCAAAGGACGGCGAAAAGGATCAGATCTTATTCGGCTCCGACACCGCCTTTGAACTCGGCGGCGGAGGCAAGGCGAGCGTGTGCGGCGTGCTGTTTGCCGACGAGCCGCAGACGGACGAGGTGCTGCTATACGGGCCGGATCTCTGTGAGATCCGGACAGATTCGCCCTTCGCGCACTTTACGGTCGCGCGCCTGACCGGGGAAACCGAGGACGCCGCAAGTTACGAGGACCTGCAGACGGTCGGCTTTACGGTGTTTCAGGTCTACCCGGAGGGGTACCATATCCGCGTGTCGCCGTCCACCGGGCGGGAGCGCGTGCGCGTGGCAAAGGCCGCCCTGCGGCAAACCCCGCCCCTGTCCTTTTTGAACGTGGGGACGAGTTTGATAAAAGCCTTCAAAGCCCATCCCGGCGTCGCCGCCGTGCGCACGGTCTATATTACGGACCCGGACGTCGATTACATGACGCTTGCGGACCTTGCCGCCAGAGCCCGGGACATTACCGCAGCCGTAAAGCATACGCTGGAGACCGGCGACCTCGACTGCGCCGCCTGCAAAATGAAGCCGATCTGCGACACGGTGGAGGGGCTGCGGGACCTGCATTTCAGAAAGGAGCAGAAAAAATGAGCGAGCATCACGAGCACACGCAAGACCCGACGAACGAAGAAAAGCTGGCGCTCTTAAAATACATGGCGCACCACAACGCCCACCACGCCGAGGAACTGGAGGACCTGATCTCCTCCCTGCCGGAGCCTGCCGCCGCCGAAGCGAAAAAAGCGGCGCTCGTTATGCGTCAGGCGGGGGACGTCCTCGAAAACGCGGTCAAAACCATGGAGGGCTGAATATGTGTCTGTCGACCGTTTATAAAAAAGAGGGCGGCGAAAACGTGTTTCTGTGCAAAAACGTCGCCCGCGTCATCCCGAAAGGGGATGAAATCGCACTGTACGATCTCATGGGGAACAAAACCGTGATCGACGGCGTGATCTTGGACGTCGATCTGATGGAAAATATCATACTGGTAAAGGAAAACGAGCGATGAAGTATTACGGCGGGTGCGACGTAGGCTCCACCTATACAAAAGCAGTCATTTTAGACGAGACCGGCAAAATCGCCGCCTCCACGATCCAGCGCAGCAAAATCAACGCCGCCGAGTCCTCGCGCCTTGCAATGCAGACCTGCGTGGACGCGGTGCCGGGGCTCCGCTCCCCGGAGGATCTTGCTTACATCATCGGCACGGGGTACGGCAGAAACCGCGTCCCCTTCGCCGCCGAAAACGTGTCCGAAATCTCCTGCCACGCCATGGGCGTGCACATTACGGACCCGACGGTCCGGGCGATCATCGACATCGGCGGGCAGGACGTCAAGGGCATTGCCGTTGCCGAGGACGGCACGGTGAAAAACTTTGCCATGAACGACAAGTGCGCCGCCGGAACCGGGCGTTTTTACGAGGCGATGGCGCGCTCGTTTGAGATGACGCTGGAGGAATTCTCGAACCTCTCGCTCAAGGCCAAAAGCGCCATCCCGATCACGGCGCAGTGCACGGTGTTCGCCGAAAGCGAGGTCATTGCGCTTGTGGGCGAGGGAAAGGCCCCCGAGGAGATCGCCGCCGGCATTCAGATGGCGGTGGCAAAGCGCTGCTTTGTGATGGCAAAAAAGGCCGGGGCTGTCAACCAGATCACGCTGACCGGCGGCTGCGCGAAAAACGCGGGGCTGAAAAAGGCCATTGAAAAGGTACTCAAGATCAAGGTCGTGGAGCTTGCCGTCGACCCGCAGTTGATGGGGGCGCTCGGCGCCGCGGAATTTGCCCGCAGAAAGGGAGGAGCCCGATGAGAGACTTAAAATACCGGGTGTTTTTTGAAAACCTGCTGTCCGACGTCAAGAACGAACTGGTGGACGCGGCGCTTTCCGACGGAAAACTGGCGCTCGGCTATTCCTGCTATTACGTGCCGGAGGTGCTTTTGAACCTCGGCGGCTGCTTTTCGGTCCGCATGCGCGCGCCCGGGATCGCCGACACCGCCATTGCGACCTACTACATGTCCGAAAAGACCTGCATGTACTCGAGAAGCATTTTGGAGCGCGCGATCGAGGGCGGGTATAACTTCTTTTCAGCGCTGCTGAGCACCGAGACCTGCGGCATGATGCACCGCTCCCACGAGCATTTTGAAATGCTGAACCTCGTCAAGGAGGTCAACGAAAACTTTTTCGTGTCGCACATCGACTCCCCCTTCATCACGAAGGACTACGCCGTAAAGCACTACGAAAAACAACTGAAAAAGCACATTCTCGACCGGCTGAACGAAGTCTACGGCGTGGACGTGTCCGAGGAAGCGCTGAGGAAAGCGATCGCCGAACACAACGAACTGTGCCGCGTCGTGACCGAGATCGGGAATCTCAGAAAGCAGGAGAACCCGCCGCTGACGGGGTACGAGTTCCATCTTATCGAACTCGTCAGCGAGTGCTGCCCGCACGATCTGATCTTACCCTACCTCAAAGAGACGCTGGAGGAGCTGAAGACCCGCCAGCCGGACGAAAAGCCCTGGTACCGCGTGCGCGTGGTGCTCGCCGGCGGCGAAAACGACGACCCGGACTTTACGAAACTGATCGAAGACGCGGGCGCCTTCGTCGTGGCGGACCGGTACTGCTTCGGCTCCCTGCCGGGCAGAGAAGAGATCGTCATCGGCGAAAACGAGACGGCGCTCTCCGCCGTCGCCCGCCACTATATTGAAACGAACCAGTGCCCGCGCTTTATGAATCCCGAAAAGGTACACGGCAGAAAAGCCTACCTCAAGCAGCTCGCAGACGACTACCGTGCGGACGGCCTCATCATCCAGCAGATGAAATTCTGCGAATACTGGGAATACGAGCGCATGTACTGCCAGCAGGTCATGGAAAGCGAATACGGCCTGCCGTGCATGGGCATCGAAAAGGAATATGTCAACACCTCCACCGGACAACTCAGGACCCGTTTCCAGGCCTTTGTGGAATCGCTGGAGATCAAAAAACTTTCCGGGGAGGCGGCAAAATGAGCAAGAAAACCGACAGAGGCACCCGCAACCGCTTTTACGACGGGTACGAGCTTGCCCGCTGGCGCAAATGGCGGGGCTTTAAGGACACTTGGGTGGACTTCCGCGAGTGGCTGACCGAAAAAAAGATCAGCGGCGAACTCATCAAGGCCGACCCCGTGCGGGCGTTCAAGGCGCTGACCTATTACCATTGGCTGGCGCCCTATCTCGGCAGCGGCAGCATGGTGGACCGCACCATTGACGACGCCCACGGCGAGGCGCTTTACATCGCGCACAAGTATATGCAGTTCCTGCTCAAAAGCAACGTCGAGGCGCTGATCAAGATCATCCGCGCCGACGAGCGCTTCGGCAAAAACGAGTACGCCAAAAAGATGGTCATTTTTGAGCAGGACGCGTCCCCGATCCTCATCGGCGGCTTTCCGAACCTGACGAACGCGGTGGAGGAGCCCTATTTCGGCATCCTCGCCGCTGCCAACGACCAGCACGCCGGCTACTATTTTTCCGACGTCATCGACTCGTACGGCCTGCCGTCCGACTCCTGCCGCAACTCCTCCATCGTGTGCGGCGTCGCCATCGACGACCAGCTTCCCTACTACGGGGCCTGCCTTGTCACCTCCAACGCGCCCTGCGACTCCTCGGTCATGAACTCCTCGGTCGTGGAGCGGCGCCTGCGCGTGCCCTCCATTCAGGGCTGCACCCCCATGCGCTGGCGCGACGCGGACACGCGCGAATACGCGGTCCAGCACGTAAAAGAGGTCATCAAGTTCATTGAGGACTGCACCGGCGAGACCTTTGACTGGGATGCGTTTTTCAAGACCATCCGGCAGTATAACGAGGAGACGCGCATCCAGCACGAACTGTGGGAACTGGCAAAATCCCCCTACTACCCCGTGCCGAGCGTGCCGAACCTGTTGTACCGCTCGTTCCAGCTTTCGTTTTCGAGCGGACTCAACGAAAACTGCGCCAAAATCGGCAGGGAGATGCTTGCCATCTGCGAAAAGTGCGTGCGCGAAAAGATCAACGTGCGCCCGAAGACCCGCCACCGCACGCTTGTGTGCGGCGCGCCGGCCTCCTACTATATGCATTTTTCGACGTGGATGTACGAATGCTGGGGCGTCAACACCGTTGTGGTGCTCAACAACATGTCCCATAGCGATTACCTGAACGCAGAAGACAAGGAAGAAGCCCTGTGGGGTGTGGCGCAGTTGTGGGAGCAGGCCATCATGCGGCGGCACCTTGTCGGCGGCTACGAAAACATGTTGGAACTGTTTGAGGAATACGAGCGCTTCAACTGCGACATGATCGTCTTTTACGACAACATCACCTGCAAGGGCAGTAAATCCATGACCGGCATGATCCAGGACATCGCCAACGAGCGAAATATTCCGATCGTCTGGATCTCGCACGACCTCATCGACCCCAGGTCCATCCCGCGCAGTTCGATGCGCAAGCAGTTCAACGACTTTATGTCCACGGTCATGGGCGAGGAGCCGCTTGACCCGTCGCTTTTGGACTTCGACGATTCGAAGGGCTGGTAAGGAGGAAACGACCATGAAAAAAGCCTTGCATCTTCTTTTGAAAGGGCTCCTTGCCTTACTCGGCGTCGCCTTCGGCGGGGCCGTCGCCGTCGGCGCGGTCTATTTCCTGAATCTCGACAACAAGTTCATGTTCGTGCTGCACC
>CAMVBD010000115.1 GCA_947165615.1 uncultured Clostridia bacterium
ATATAAAAACCTCCGGTGCGTCAGTTTCGGCCTTATCATAGCATGCAGAGGCGCTTAAAGTCAAGCGCGCCGCGCCGTCGCCCCGTTTGATTCCAGTCCTTTTTGCGGAAAACAAAAAAGCACACCGATCGGTGTGCTTCTTGTTTTGGTGACCCGGACGAGAATCGCCCGTCGCTGTCGCTCTGGGGACGAGGATTTGCCGCCGCCTGTGGCGGAGAGAGGCAAACCGCAGGAGGGAGAAAACACAGAGAAATCCGAGCGCTTCAAGCGATGGATTTCGACAATGTTTTCGACGGAAGCACGCGTCGGCGAAAACGCTCCCCCGGAGCGTTTTCTTCCGAATCGCTTCGCGCTTCTCCCTCCTGTTCGATTCTCGTCCTTTTTTGCGAAAAACAAAAAGCACACCGATCGGTGTGCTTCTTGTTTTGGTGAACCTCTTTTTCACAATTCCGAACAGCGCATTCGACTTCGGATTGTATCCGTTCCGCGCATTCTGCGCCGGGATCTGTGCGGATCAGCAAATCGATTCTGCATTTGCCGGGATCGTCGGGCTCCGGATCAAAAATGTCGATCCTCTCAACGTAGGTTTGGATGATATTCTGTCGGCCCTCGTCGCTTTGCAGCATCGTATCCCACGCTGCGGCAATGTTTTCCAATTCTGCGAGAAAGTCCTCCGCCTCCTTCGGCGCATTATCCTGACGGATCCTTATCGCAAGCTCCGCTTCACATTCTTTTATAAGGCGCGATTCCTCTTTGCTGAGATCATACCATTCCGGGTCGTCGGTATCGAGATAACACTGCATCGCCCGTTTTTTCTTTTCAGTATGCCTCTTGATTTCGCTCTTCAATTGAACGATGCGGGGATCTTCCTCGTGCAGACGAATCGCCTCTTTGGCGGCGCGCACGTATTCATCAATCTGATAATCGCTCCAGATCCGCTGCGTTACGATGGCAAGGACCGCTTCTTCAATCGCATCCTTCGGCACGTTCTGTTTCCGGCAGCGTTCGTCGCCCTTCCCGTGTTTGCGGCGTTCACAGATATAGTAACAGTATTTATTCCCGTTTGCGCTTCTGCCGGATTCGGTAATCATTTCCGTTCCGCACAGACCGCAAAACAGCTTTCCACGAAGAATATATCTCTTCCTCGCCGGTTCAGCCGCACCCTTATGCTGTCTGCTTTCCCGCATGATCTGAACGCGTTCCCAAACGTCCTCAGACACGATCGGATCGACCACGCCCTCGGTTGTATAAACCTTGTGTTCCACTTTGTTATTGAACACGCTGACCTTTGTGCCGATATAAATCGGGTTCGCAAGTATTCTGTTCACGGTATCCCGATTTACCTTTGAGCCGCGTGAAGTTCGCACGCCGTTGTCGTTCAAAAACTGCATGATTTCGCCGGTCGTCATTCCGGCAAGATACATATCAAACGCCTGCTTCACAAAGGGACTTGTCGTTTCATCCACAGCGTACCGTTTGCTCTTTTTTCCCTCGCCCACAACCTTCAAGCCGATCGGAACAGCGCTGCCGCCGTTAAAGCGACCGTTTTTCACGTTGTCACGCATACCGCGCACTACGTTTTTCCGAAGCTGGGCAACGTATTCTGAAGCCATTGTTACGTGAACGGCTTTTGAAATCTCGCCGCCGTAACCGTCGTCAAATACCTGCGTCGCGTACTCGATCCGAACGCCGTTTCTGTTCAGGGCATTCTCATAACCGTAAAAGCCGCCGTGTTCCTCGCGGCTGATGCGGTCAAGCGCGTAGGATACGACGACGTCGAATTCACCGTACTCTGCATCCTCGATCAGCTTCAGGAAATCGCTCCTCTTTTCCACGTCGTGCGAGGCAGATTTTGCGCTGTCGGAATACACACGAATCAGGCTGTAGCCCTTTCGCGCAATATAATCCGAACATTCCTTGACCTGCTGCTCTATGCTTGCTTCTTTCTGCTTGTCGGAGCTGTATCTCGCATAGATCACCGCGCGATTCCTTATAACTTCAACCTCGCGGAGGTCTTCAACCGTACATTTTAATGCCATAACAAATTCACCATCCTTATTTCGAGTATACAGCGCGGATTCTCTTTCGACAAATGTGCGAATCAGCAAACGCCGATAGCAAAGGCGTCTGATGCCGTCAGACGTTTGCGCATTTTATCGTACGCGACGTCGATGACGTGCTTCGCCCAGTTGCCGTCCTCCATCTCAAACTCCTCCGCGATGCTTACGTATGAATTTGCGTGCAGGGGTTTTGGTTCGCGTTCGCCCTTTTTGTTTGTGATCATTTCCGGCTGCAGGCACTCGGAGCAGAAAGAGAGGTCCATTGCGACCATTTCCTTCTCCCGGTAGGTGAGAGAATCATACGCATCCATTACGGTGTCCGCGCGCACTGACGCAAAGAAAACCGTTTCCGGATCCCATGAATAATCTCCGACCAGATCTTCGCATGAATAGTACGCATCTTCCTCGTCCGGGTCGGGCCCCATATTGTAATAGTCCACGAAACGGTTGTTACGGTCGCCGGCGAGCAAATATTTCAGCGCCTCTTCCGGCGGGATCTCCGCCGCCTGCGCGATTTTTTCTATTGCCTCGTCGTCGGATCTGCTTCCATATTCGCGATAGAACCGCATCACGTCGCGCAGCCTTTTGTATTGATATTTCGACGGGACCGAATGCCTGCAATAGCAGGTGCGGACGAAATCGTGCATTTCGGTTTCTCCGTATTGCTTTGCGTAATCGAAAAACACCTTTTCTTTTTTGACGTCGTATTTCTGCAGCGCCTTCATCATACCGTTCAGATATGCGCTTTTCAGATCTTCAAAGCAGCCCTTGACGTGATACCGGACCTCGAAGGCCGACACTTCCAGATTGATCAACGGTTCACTGACCGAAAGAAAGTAATTTAACGACGTTTCTTTCCTTTCGGCGAGATAGTTTTCAATATGCCGCTGCATGGTATCGTTCATATTGCAGCCTGGGATCGTCGCCTTTTCAACCGGGCAGGCCTTGCGCAGAAAACGGTAGGGGTCTACGCGGACCTCTTCGTCCTTCTCCTTTTCCTTTTTCGGGCGGTCGTCATCTTCATCGCCGTCGCCGTTTTCTGTTTCGGCAAAGTAATCGTCTTTCTCGTCCGGATTCTCGCCGTCGTAATCGTATTCAAATTCGCTTTCGTCGTAATCTTCTTCGTAAACCTCGTACAACGATTCAACCTCCCGTTGCTATGCCGAACCGAAACCGCTCGATGGGGCGGCGGCGTAAAACCTTTTTTTATTCATATCCGTAACGTACGCGCCGTTTGCGTAGGCGGTACTTTGAATTGCCTTATCCCTGCAGTCCTCTGCCGCTTGTTTTGCAAATGCTTCTGTTTCTGCGGAGATCTTTCCTCTGCTTTTGTCTTTCCGGATACTGTCGTAAACTCTTTTGTATACGATCAGGATCGGATCGTTTGCCGCACGCTCCTTTTCTCCGCGGCGCTTTCCGACCGCCCTGCAGGTCAGCACTCTGTGGTTTCTGCCTTCGATACCGGATAAACCGCTGCAATACCGTTGCGGACGGCTGTCCGTCTTCAGATAATACTTGCCGCAGATCTCACATTTACGCGGATAGTGACCGAAACCGAGCCCATGATAGAAATCATAGAAGATAAAATCGATGTATCGGCTGAAATATAACCTGTTCGCCAATTGTGATTTGTTCCTGCCGGAGAATTCCGCTTTCACAAACTGCGTCTTTGTTTGCGTCGCTACTTTTGGCAGTGTTTCAAACGCGATCGGCATCATGTGCTCGGCGTCCGCCTTGGGAAGCGCGCCGAATCGATCCGCCAGCGCGCCGATCTTTCGTTTTGAATACATAAAATCCTGATATAATTCGCCGTACAACACGGTCAGATTCTCATATAATCTGTGGCTGTTCGCCGCCATATTGAAAAAGAGGTTGGCGTCGAGATCCGGGCGATTTTCACGCAGAATGTCATACGGGGTCATCCCTGTAGAAGCGGAGATCACGCAGCATTCGTTGTAGAGTCTGCGAAACCCGATTACGGAGCCGGCAGAGAAAGCGCCGTTTATCGCGGCAAGCTGCACGTCCGTTGCAAACGCCGTAAACGGGTGCACGGTTTTTACTTGCCGAAGAAGAGAAATGATATCTGCCCCCAGAGCGTCAAGAGATTCCTGTGGGATAGCGTCAGCTTCGAGTTCGGTGGAGTAACCGTAAATCCTCCGTGAAAGTTCTTCAAACTCTTTTTCCTCTTCCGGTCCGTTAAAAGAGTTCAGAAAATCGACGCAGCACGCGCCGACCTTGTACTCTTCACCGTTGACCTTGACCTTGTTCCCGGCGTAATCCGCAACGATGTAGTCATAAGCTTTTTCCACCGGTTTTCCTCCGTTCAGCAATGCTTCAGAATGTGCCGCACGACGCCCTGGATCGCCACGATCCGTTTGTCGCAGAGCTTATCCGGGTATTTGACCCGGTTTTCATAAGCGAGGATCGGGACGCTGCGGCGGAAGCCCTTCAGTCGCTTCACCTGCGTTTCGCCCTCGTCGTCCAGCGCGACCACGATCTCACCCTTCTTCGGCGGGTAAGCCGTTTCCACGAAAAGCAGGTCGTTTTCGCTGATCCCGGCGTCCTCCATGGAATCGCCCTTCGCCGTGATAATAACCAGATTACGTTCCGGGAACAGGTTGGCTGGCAGATTGATATACGCTTGAATATTCTGTTCCTCCGGCGAACCGGGACCGCAAGAGGCGTTGTTGTCCAGCAAAACGGCGGTGTTCTCCTGATACCCTATCTTGCCGTCCATCGGCAACTCGATCCGCCCATCCTTATATTCCAGTATACCCTTTTCATCCATCTCCTTCAGATAGGCGTGGATGGTGCTGGTGGAATTGTGAAACTCTGCGGCAATGATCGCAACCGTGGGCTGCTCGTGGTTCTCGATCATATAATCGGTGATGTATTTCAGAATGCCGTTCATTTTTTCGGGATTTTTCGAGCGCATAACCGTTCCTCCGTTTTCTAAAGCGAACAAATTATTCGGTTTAGACCAAATATACATCATTTTCCCGTTTTTGTCAAGGGGTAAAAGAAAAAAGACAATCCCGTGTGATAGAGATTGTCCATAGAAGTTATATGGTTATTTATTGTTTTAGCATATACAACCAGTCATGATTTACCTAAACTGTATTTAATCATTTTGATTGCTCTTTTGAAACTGCTTCCATGCGGAAATACTACTTAACCGTTCTCTCACTTTTTCTTGATTATCAATTCCCAATTGTAAGCAAACATAGTATTCAAGTAGCAAAGACAGAATGTGTATTGCATCAATAAGCTTGTCACCTTTTAATGCTTTTTTCTCTTTTGATTTCCCATAGTGAGTATAGTAGTGTCTTGTATCTGCTACGGTTTGAGCAAAATCTGCATCGGTTATATAATAATCATAAAATAGGCCATCATTCTTTCCTATTAGCAAATCATTTAATCTTGATACCAAAATAATATATTTACAGTTTTCATCTTTTTGTGTATCGCACAACAATAATTTCTCTATTATTGGATAATTGGGGCAACTGCCAAAACGTTTTGCAACCGATTCAATATACTGATCCTTATTATCATCGTAAAAAAATCTTGCATGAAAAGTTTCTAATGTCTGCACTATATGGACAAGTACATTTATGATGAAAACAACGGTCTTTGGTATGAACTGCAAGG
>CAMVBD010000116.1 GCA_947165615.1 uncultured Clostridia bacterium
AAGGGCAGGCCGATCTTTGACGCGAAGTCGAAGGCGTCGAGATAAAAGCGGCGCCCTGCAAGGCCGTAAAACGCGCCGGAATGCGCGTCGATATGGTCGATTTTACAGCCGCGCCCCGTCAGAAAGGCGTACTGCGCGAGGATCTCCTTTTGAACGTCGGCGCGGTGCGCGCCGAACGTGAGGCCGGCAGGGCTTTGCGGCAGCGTTTCCCCGATGCGCTTCGCGTCCGAAAGACGCGGCCAGCGCCGGACCCGGTCGTCGGACGTCAGGCACAGATGGAGCCCCACCGGAACGCCGAGGGCGTTTGCGATCCGGGCGGCTTTGTCTGCGGCGGGGGCGGGAGTCAGGAGCGAGACGGACGTGACGCGCTCCGTTTGCAGCAGCGTTTTGACGGCTTCGTCGGTCTCTTCGTCGTACCCGAAGTCGTCCGCGTTCAAAATCAGGATCTTATTCATGTCCCGCCGCCTTTTGTTCGTCCGCCGGGAAGTGCAGGAAGAAGGTGATGACGCTGGCGATCACCATGGCGGCAAACGGGAATACGCACAAAAGGATCCGCGCCGCAAAGCCGGGGTTCGGACCCGGATTGTCGCCGTTTTCAAAGCCGAAGGCGGCAGCCGCCACGTAGAACGCAAGGGAAGTGTACAGGCCGTTCAGACGGTTCATGACGCCGCCCAGCGAATTGATGATGCCCTCGCGCCGGACGCCGTGCATGCGGTAGTCGTCGTCCACGATCTTGGCGCCGATGCAGTCCATGGTGGTCAGGCACGCGGCGATCCCAAGGCCCATGACGGCGGCAATGCCCATGGCGACGGGCAGGGTGTTGGCGAAATACAGCGGCACAAAGCCTGCCGCCATCACGATAAAGCCGATGCGCCATACGGTCATGACCGGCAGTTTTTTGGCGACCTGCGACCAGGCGACGATCCCCAGCACCGCAACGCCGAGGACGGTGCCGAGCATGATCGTCGTCGTAGACCCGCCGAGCCCCAGCGTATACTTGACGTAAAAGGGCAGCGCCTGCGAAATGAGCGAAAAGGCCGCGGAATAGAACGCGCCGGCAAAGCCGAAGATCCAGAAGCGCGGGTTTTTGACAAGCGCCAGAATGCTGTCAAACAGGTTCGGCATGGGCTCGTTTTCATAGTCCATCGGCTCGTGGCAGCCGAAAAAGCAGTACAGCATGACCGCCAGCGCCAGAACGCCGTAGATGACGCTGGTCAGCCGGTAGCCGATCTTTTCGGTGATCATGGGCGTCAGCGCGATGCTGATGGCCATGGCGAAAAGCTGGCAGATCTGCCGGATGCCGTTGACCTTTGCCCGTTCCCCGTCCTTCCGGAACAGGTCCGGGAACAGCGCGCCGTAGTTGGCGTTGACAAGCGAGTCCAGCGTCCCGGTGAGAATGTACATCAGCAGCATATAGATGAACAGCAGCCCCTGTTCGCTCTGTACAAAAGCCGGGACGTTATAGAACAAAATGAAGAACAGCACCAGCAGCGGCGTGCCGATCAAAAGCCAAGGGCGGCGGCGCCCCCATTTGGTGCGGGTGCGGTCGGATAAAAAGCCGTAAACGGGGTTGTCGATCGCGTCGATAAAGGTGTAGATGAACAGGACCAGCGAATACTTTTTCATGTCCAGTCCCAGCATGTCCACGTAAAAGATCGCGGCGAAGGACTTGAACATATTGATGGGGATGGACGTGCCGAACATGGCAAAGCCGTAGCGCGCGGGAGCGGTTCTTTTGACGAGCGGGGAGTCGGTCTTCATGTTACGCTTCCTCCTTAAAATAGATCGGATTGGTTATGGCAAGGACCCGGCCGGGAAGGCGGGCGGATTCCGTTTTTGCGTAGACGAATTTTGCGTCCTTTGCCAAAAATCTTGCTTCGCCGTTTCGGACGCGGACCTTGACGCTGCGGTTGTCGGAGACAAAGAGGACGTTTTTTGCGTCCGTTTTCACCGTCACGGGCACGTCCGGGCGATACGTCGTTTCGTCCCCCATAAAGGCGTCGCCGTACCGGAGTTCCAGTCGGGGCCCTCCGACGCTTTCAGAGAGAAAAGCGTGTCCGGCGCGGATCTCTTTCAGCAGGGCCTGCGCCGAGGGCGCGTCGGCATAAACCGCCGTCACGGGACGCCCCAATTTCACGACTCCGGGTTTGTGGAAGTCGCTGCCGCCGACGATGGGAATGCGTCTGCCCCGTTTTAACAGGTCCGTCCACCAGTCGACCGCCTTTGCGTTTCGCGGGGTAAAGGGGCCGTTCCAGACCTCCATCAGATCGAAGGCGTCGTCGTCCTCCCACAAATAGGGGCAGAACGGGCATTTCGGGTGGTTGACCGAAACGACCGCCCCGGCGGCCCTCGCGTGCGCGATCACTTTTCGCATCTCGTCTTGTGAATTTGCGATAAAGGAATCTCCCAGCGGCGCCGGGACGCCGAAAAAGTTCATGTGCCCCTTGTAATGTGTCCACTCCACCGCCGGGATAAAGGTGATTCCGGGCACAAAGGGCAGGCGCAGGTTTTCGGCGTAATTGTTGTGGTCCGCCACGGCGATAAAGTCGAGCCCCTCTTTTTTGGCGCGCGCGCCGAGTTCCCACGGCGAAAACACGCCGTCGGAGGCCGTGGAGTGCATATGCAGGTCCCCGAAATACAACTGTCGACCGGGCGGGGCGAACCGGATTTTGTAGGTCACGTCCACGCCCCCGTCCTCAACGTGGTACGCGCCGACGAGGATCCGCCACGTCCCGGCGCCGATCTTTTTTGTCAGATACCCCGGGGTGGACAGGAATTCCCCGACGGATATGCTTTTGCGCGCGGAGCCGGACCAGCCGAGAAACACGCCCTTTTCGTCGCAAAGCCCGAGGTCTACGGTGTTCGTGGGCCTTAAGTCCTTCAGGACGCCCCGCCCTTCGGACGGATAAGCGTATTCGACGGTCAGCGACCGGACGTTTTCCGGCACCTCGAACGGCAGTTCGTAATACGTCCCTTCTTTTTCTTTCGGGATATGATGGCGGATGACGGTTTCGTCCATAGAGATCCCCCTTCCGACGGCTGTGGGATCAGCCGTGTCTGCAAGTCTATTGAATCATACTTTACAATAAAATGCAACCGGAAACCGTATATTTATTCGCTTATTTTTTCTTTGCCGCCCGAGCCGGACAAACGCCGCAAAACAAACGGCCCCGGCGCTGTCGCTGAGCGTCGGGGTCGATGTTCTTTGTCAGACGAGGGTCACTTCGCGGGCGACTCCGTCGTACGCGCCGCCGGTCACAAACTGCGGGAGCGTGGGCGTCAGCAGGCTTTCAAAACTGAAATGCAGGTGCCCGGTCAGGATGACCCGGATCAGCGGCTCGCTTTTGATGTAGTCGATCGCCTCCAGCGTCGTTTTCGTCGGGCGCTGCTGTACGGCGCGGAATTCGTTGTAGCAATTAAGATGCGCCTCATCGCAGCCGACAAGGTAGGTGCAGTCGTGCGGCTGGCGTTCGCGGTGGTACCGGAACAGGGATTCCTCAAACAGCGGGTCGTGGAAGGCGAGCACGATCGGCAGGCCCTTTTTGACCTCCTCCTTCAGCCGGAGGATCTGCCACTCCGCGAACTGGTAATAGCTGTTGTCGATCCCGACGACGTTTACGCCGCCGACAGTCCGGGCGTTGAAAAACATCGGCACGCCGAGGCCGCCCATGCGCTCGATATCCATGTAACTGTTCATGCGGTAGGCGTCGTCCTCCCACGCTTCCCCCACGTACTGTGAATAGTCGTGATTGCCGGCGATGAAGAAAAAGTCCTCGTCCGCGACGATCTGCCGCGTCTTTTCGACGTTTCCGTAGGACACGAAGTCCATCAGGTCCCCCGTGTGCACCAGCAGGTCGCAGTTTGCCTTCGCGTAGGCGATATGCTCGTTGAGATATTGTTCCTTTTCCGGCGTCGACAGACGGTTTGCCAGCGCGTGCTTGCGTTCGTTGTCCCGGTCGTCGACAAGGCCGAGGTGCGTGTCCGTGACGTGCAGCAGTTTTACGGGCTTGGAAAGTCCGATTTCAACGGTGGATCTTATCAGTTCCATAAGCGGGTCCTTTCTGTTTTTCGTTTGTTTTTGCGTTCAGTCCCGGATTTCAAACCGCATTGCGGTATCTCCTGCGGCTTTGAACGAGAGAACAAGACAGCCGTCTCCGGTTTTTTCAAACGTCAGTCCGTCGGCGCCGACAAAACGGCCGTCCGTGTAGATCGCGGCGCCGTTGCAGAATACCGTCTGCCCGTCGGCAAAGGGGAGGCACAGACGCGCCGTCGTGTCTTTCGGGACGTGGACGTCAAGCGCCAGCGCCCGGTCCGTTTTGTGCACGGACAGGCGGATATATCCTTTGACCGTGGGAACGGTGCAGTCGATCTCTTTGCAGACGTCCGTCTGGGGCTTGATGAGGAATTCGTCCCAGCCGGGGGCGGTCGGCCGGATGCCGGCAAAATATTTGCTCATGATGACAAGCGGCCCGCCGGACCACGCGTGGTTGCGCGTGCCGAGTTCCAGCGCCCAGTGCTCCCAAAGTGTCGAGTAATCGTCCCGGATCATGGCGTCATAGCGCCCTAGCATCCGTTCCTTCGCAAGTTCGTACCGGTCCATCCGGCACAGGGCTTCCAGCACGTAGTATTCCATATATGGGCTGGAGTTCTTCGTTTTTGTCAGAACGGAGGCGATCACGCCGTACCGTTCGGGCCCGGCAAGCCCCGAAAGGACCGCAAGGGCGTTTGCCCGGTCGTCGGGGGACAGGACGTCGTCGCTTTTGTACCCTTCGTCCGTCCAAAGGGCGTCGTACCCGGTTTTGATCCGGTCCATTTTCGCTTTCAGAAGGCCGCCGTCCGGTTTTTCGAGGACCTCCGCCATATTCCGCAGACAGGAGAGCGCCAGATAGTACCACGCGTTTTCAATGGCGGTCGTGTCGGCGTAATCCCCCCAGTCCATCCAGTCCCAGGAGCCGGGGCGGTGTGTGACAAGGTCGTCGTCCCCGATCTCCCACAAGCCGAGGTACGCGAGCGCGGCGTCGTAGACAGACGCTAAAAAGGCGCGGTCGCCGGTGTAAAGGTAATACGTCCAGAAGCCGCAGACGCCCGCAAGCTGCTGCGCGGGCAGTTCAAAATAGCCGTTGCTGCTGGGCACCACGGTCTGCAGGACCTTGTCTCCGGGGTCGACGTGCCCCAACATGCAGGCGATGCCTTTTTGATACAAAAGATAGGCGTCCGGGTCCAGCGCGTACATCGTCATGGCCATTTCGTTGGTCACGTCGCCCCACCACTGCGCCCGCTCGCGGTCCGGGCAGTCCATAAAATTATCCCGCATCGTGACGTACAGGGTGCGCAGGGATTTCTGCCACAGGGTGTTGAGGTCTTCATTTTCGCAGGTAAAATCCCCTGCAAAAGCCGCGTTGTACCCGGTCTCGCGGTATTTCAGTTCCAGCACCGTCACGCCAGCCGGGATCGTATAGACGATGTGCTGACCGTTGAACCAGCCGAGCGCCTCAAATTCCTGCACGCCGTCTTTGGTGATGTAGGTGTCGCAGACGGCGCCGATGCCCGTGTTTTCGGTGGTGATCCGAACGCGCTTACCTGCAGGGGCGTCGATTTTGAGATAGGGCGTTACCTGCGCGTTGTAGGGGACGTCGAGCCGGATGTCCCTTCGGAAGGTGAAACGGCGGTTTTTGTACCTGTCCGCGTTTTCGTAATCCTTCAGCCCGCA
>CAMVBD010000117.1 GCA_947165615.1 uncultured Clostridia bacterium
TCGCCGTTCCTCTTAACTCTGTTGCTACGTCTCTCGATAATCCTTTGGTATTACTGCCGGTCTCATCTACATCCAGATTCTTATATGCTTTCAGTTCATTCAGCATATCGTAGATCGTGACTTCGATACCGCCGTTTTCCTCATCAATGACATGTGTGGTAAGCTGAACCTCATCTATGAAAAGAAAGAATTTTTGGTCATGATCGGCAAGAACGATTTTTTCCACATGCTCACAGAGTGTAATTGGATTGCGATATTTGTAATTCCGTCTTTGATCCAGTTCGATTTTGATGATCTGTTCCGGAGCAACACCCTCGGACAGCAGATAATCGTAGAACAACTCAAATAACAGAACGGATTTTCCGCAGCGGCGTATCCCTGTGATAACTTTTATTTCTCCATTCCACATGTAATGAACAAGCTGATGAAGATAAGAATCCCTTTTTACCATTATTACACCTCGTACTTTGGACGTATGCGTCCGAATCTCGATGTTAGTATGCCACATTATTCTCAAAAAATCAAGTGGTTCATCTGAAACTTATGACGTGCACGTCCAAAGTTTCATGTGAAAGGTAAAGCAAATGATAATCACAAAAAACAAAAAAGCGGAGGGATACATTGATATCTGCGTCGGCGTTGTGGCGTTGCTCTGTGTTCTTGTCCTGACTATTAATATCTATTCCTTCTTCACCCTGAAGCAGGATTTAGACGAGATCTCAGAACAACTCATTCAGGTTGCCACCTACAACGGCTGTTTCTCGGACGAGTTCAATCAACGCGCGAACGATCTGAAGACACAATTCTTCGATTTTGATTACACGGTTTCCGCGTCTTCCTATTACAACGCGGCGCTGAAAAAAGTGCAGCTCGGACAGAAAATGACTGTCACCGTATCGGTTCAGACAAAACTGGTCGGCGTCGGCGTGGTCAGTGTTCCCATTACCTGTACCTCAACGCGAAGCGGCATCTCGGAAAAGTATTGGAAAGGATGATCGGTATGCGAAACAAAAAAGGCGAAATCTATGTGACCGTCTGTGTGTTTATGCTGATTATCTTTATGATCTTTTCCGCTGTATTTACATTTGCGTCGGCAATCTCACTGATCAGGGTACAGGAAACGAACACCGAGATCGTGTTTGACTCTTTTGTCGCCAATAACTCCATCCTGATTTTCAACAATATCAAGATGGGCAAAAACGCGACCGACAATGTTAACACCACGAAATACAACCAGATGCTCGCGGAATTCTGTTCATTGACCAAAAACGGCGCGCGGTATTACTGCTATGACAACGACGGTCATGAAAAGTTCAATATCACTGCGCCGACGATCGGGTTCCTTGAAGATAAGCAGCTGGAGCTGTATGTCACATACACCATGCGTGTACCGATCCGGTTCGCAGGGATAACTGTTGCGACGGCAACGATCCCTGTCAATATCACCTCCGAGCTGCGGTCAAAAACTTAAGGTGAAACTGTGTCTGCACTGATAACAATTTTCTGTTTTGCCGAAAACAGTAGATATTCCGAAGCAATTCGGGTATTGTGGATCTGCGCCGCAAAACGGCGACAAAGAAAGTGAGGTTTATATATGAACGCTAAAATATCCATCAAAAAGAAGAATCTGATCGCAGGCATTGTTGCCGCTGTGGTTGTGATCGGTTTATTTCTCATCATCCCCCTGCTTGGCGGCGCTTTGCATAACACAGCAGAAGCCGCCCAGAGTCCCATCCGTTACCACGGCGACGTGGACGGTGACGGCGAGGTTTCCGCGGCGGACGCGAGGCTGTCGCTGCGCGCCTGCGTTGGACTGGAGGATTATGCCCCCGGGAGTTACCGGTTTGTAAATGCGGATTACGACGGCGACGGAGAGATCAGCGCCTCAGACGCGCAAATGATCCTTCGCACGGCAGTCGGATTGGAACCGCTGATCGAAAGCGATTTTTCCGAGGAATCCACTGAACTGCCTTTGTCCCCGGAGGATGAGGAACGGTTACGGGCAGAGGAAGAAGCCAAGAAAAAAGATCACGAACAGCAGCCCACGCCGTCCGAGACGGAACCTGCGCCGGAAGGGCCGGTGTATCGGGGGGACGGAATCAACACCTGTATGGTGTGCGGACTCCCTTGCAGCTCCGATGAATACGGGAATGACGCCTGCGCCTTCGGTGGCTGCACGCGAGCCTTTACTCCCTTCACCTGTATGCACTGCGGCGAGAATGTCCCCGCCAACACCTGTCATACCTGTACCAACCCGACGTATATCATCACTGAAGAACCGGTTAAATAAATGATATACAATACCACTGCGGTGCTGACAGAAGTCGGCTCCTTTTTTCATGCAATATCATTGCAGAAAGGACAGAATGAATGGATAAATCTAAAACGAGAAAGATCCTGACGTCCGTTCTCGCAGTACTGCTGATCTTTTCGATGTTTTCCGAAACAGCCCTTGCCCTTTCAGGTGATGGCTCGCATATCGGACATACGGGAGGCGGCAGCTCGGTAAGCGGCGCATACCTAGTCCCTTCCAGTAATGCCGATCATCACGTCGGTTTCCGTTTTTCCTGGCTCACGCTCGGCTCAGACGGTTACTACTCACGGAAAGCCGCGCTTGATGTGTTTTACAACGGATATAACCCCAATTCGTCGTGGGGATATCATATCAAGGCGACTGTCAACGGAACGACGTATCGGAATCTAAGCAAATATGAGTACAAACGGTATTTCGATTCTTTGACAATCGACCGTGAGTATTACTCGACCAGCACGGCGTACAAGTATTGCAACCGAACGGATATCCCTGTGGTTCTCCCTGCCGACGAAGACGCGATGACGACCTGGGGCACAAAAGAAGCCAATATGAATATCATTCTGAATAAGATGGTATCCGGCGCGACCGTTGCCAACATGAAATCATCCGACTTCATCTTTATTGAACCTATCTATAGGGTCAAGATCGAAAATACGAACTACTGCATAACCGTGACCGAAATGGGTCTGATCGGATGTGTTGTATGCTCCGCGACTTCAACCGGCAACGAGGGTTCGGGGTATGGCTCCGGTTGGGTCACGATCAGGCGGTACACCAATTTAAATTGGCCGGACGCCCTAAAAACCGATTCGGCCCATGCGGGGATCTCCGCAGGTACAACGCTTTCCAGTGCCACCAGTTTTCAAAATATGGTTAACAAAGGATATGGCTTGATGGTCGTGTGGAACACAAACCCGCATCTGTTGTCTGTTTACTACACCACAGGTACGGGAGATTCCTCACTGAAGATCAGCAGCAGCTATAAGCTGGCGTCTGATTTTGCCAGCTACAGCTCAAGCTATATCCGAAACAGCGCAAACAATTATTATACACAAAGCGTATACTATGACAATAACCTGACGCTGATGAACGGTAACAGCTCCGGCTTCAACCTGACGAGAGACTACTATAGTTTCTCGAAGTGGCAGAAAGATGGAACAAGTCAGCTTTTCAGCGGTGGAACTGCATATAAGGCATCCTCGCTGGAGTCAACGGTTTCGACCGGCGACAGATCCATAACGTTAACCGCTGTCTGGACGCCGAAGCCGTATAAGATCACGTATAACCTTAACGGCGGTAAGATCGGCAGTTCAACGACCAACCCGGTTCAGAATTACAACTATGAGACAGACGTTTACATCGGCAACTACTCCTCCGGGGCGACTGCCTACGCTACGCCCACAAGGGACGGTTATGATTTCGGCGGCTGGAAGTATACCGGCACTACCATCGGATACTGGACCAAGGATAACGTCTATGCCAATAAATACCACAAAGGACAATGGGAGCACGGTGATATTACCCTGTATGCCCAGTGGTCGAAGAAAGCCTACACCGTGACATACAATGCCAACGGCGGTACCGGTGCGCCGGCAGCACAGACCAAAACACATGGCGTCGATCTGACCTTGTCGTCTACAAAACCGACCCGCACCGGCTACGATTTTGTGTCGTGGAATACAAAAACCGACGGCACAGGTACGACGTATAAGCCCGGTGCAAAGTACACGACGAACGCCAACTTGACGCTGTACGCGCAGTGGTCGAAAAAGACTTATACTGTCACGTATAACGCGAACGGAGGTTCCGGCGCTCCTTCGGCACAGACCAAAACGCACGGGGTCGATCTCACCTTGAGTTCCACAAAGCCCACGAGAGACGGCTACGATTTTACTGGCTGGAACACCAAGAGCGACGGCAAAGGAACGGCTTACGCTTCAGGCGGCAAGTATACGAAGAACGAAAGCGTTACGTTATACGCGCAGTGGAAGCTGAAAACCTACACGGTTTCATATAACGCCAACGGCGGTTCGGGCGCTCCTTCGGCGCAGACGAAAACGCACGGCGTGGATTTGACGCTCTCCTCTGCTAAACCGACCAGAGACGGGTACAACTTCACAGGCTGGAATACCAAGAGTGACGGCAAAGGCACGGCCTACGCATCAGGTGCAAAATACACCAGAAACGAAAGCGTGACCTTATATGCCCAGTGGTCGATAAAGACGTATACCGTCACGTATAATGCCAACGGCGGCTCCGAAGCTCCGGCATCTCAAACTAAAACTCACGGCGTCGACCTGACGCTGAGTTCCGCAAAGCCCTCGAGGGATGGCTACGATTTTACCGGCTGGAACACTAAGAGCGACGGCAAGGGCACGTCCTACGCCTCCGGCGGCAAGTATACGAAGAATGAAAGTGTTACGCTGTATGCCCAATGGAAACTCAAAACCTATACCGTAACGTACAATGCGAACGGCGGTTCCGGTGCTCCTTCGGCACAGGCCAAGACGCATGGCACCGATTTGACGCTGAGTTCCACGAAACCGACCAGAACCGGTTACGATTTCACCGGCTGGAACACCATGAGCGACGGCAAAGGCACAGCTTACGCATCGGGCGCCAAGTACACCAAAAACGAAAGCGTGACTTTATATGCCCAATGGAAAATCAATACTTACACTGTGACATATAACGCCAATGGCGGTACCGGCGCGCCCGGAGCACAGACGAAAACGTATGGGAAGGATCTCACCCTTTCTTCAACGAAGCCGACACGTACCGGTTATACCTTTACGTCATGGAACACAAAAGCAGACGGAAAAGGAACGACCTACGCTTCCGGTGGGAAATACACGAGAAATGCCAATCTGACGCTTTTTGCGATCTGGACGCCCATCACCTACAACGTGAAGTTTAACGGCAACGGCTCGACCTCGGGTTCTATGGGGAATCAGTCCCACACCTATGATACTGCCAAGGCTTTGACAGCCAACGCCTTTAAGCGGGCGTTTACGGTAACGTACAATTACAACGGCAACGGCAAATCCAATACGACCGCAGCGGCGAACGCAACCTTCAGCGGTTGGGCGACGAGCGCAAGCGGGGCAAAGGCCTACAGCGACAAACAGAGCGTAAAGAATCTGACTTCGACTGCAGGTGCGACCGTTAATCTCTATGCCAAATGGACCGATGCGAGCGTTACGCTTCCTACGCCGACAAGAACCGGGTATACCTTCAACGGCTGGCATACGGCTGCCTCCGGCGGCACAAAGATCGGTGCAGGCGGCGCGAGTTATAAACCTACGGCCAATATTACGCTTTATGCGCACTGGACGCCGATCACCTACAGTGTAAAGTTTAACGGGAACAGTTCGACAGCAGGAA
>CAMVBD010000118.1 GCA_947165615.1 uncultured Clostridia bacterium
GGACCATCGAAAAAAACGCGACCTGCACGGAAGAGGGCTTTATGAAGCAGGTCTGTATCTACTGCGGCGTCGAGATCAGTTCGGTCGTCACGCCCAAGCGTCCGCATGTCTGGGATGAGGATCACCCTGTTTTTATCGAAAAAGAGCCGGACTGCACACGGGTCCAGACCGTTGAATACACCTGTATGATCTGCGGCGCAAAAAAGACCGGATCCAATAAAATCTACAAAAACCACGATTACGTCTGGGTCGAGACCCTTGCCCCCACCTGTACCGAACAGGGACTTCAGGTCAAACAATGCAAACGCTGCGGAAAAACTTCCCCCAACGGCGAAATTCAGCTGCTTCCCTCTCTCGGCGGGCATACGCCGGTATGGATCGTCCAGTCTGAGCCGAACGCCTCGCTTCCCGGACACCGGATCAACCGCTGCACAAAATGCCAGACCGTTTTGGCGGAAGAGGATATCCTGTTTGAGCCCGGCGAACATCGCTACGATATGAGCGCCCCCATCTTTTTAGACGAAGAACCGGACTGCACCGCGCTGCAGGAGGTCGAATACGTGTGTCTGGACTGCGGCGAGCACCGGCAGTCCCTTCGCCTGCCCTCCAAGGCGCACGACAACGTCCGCATCCAGACGCTTGCGCCCACCTGCACCGAAGCCGGGGAAGAAGCGGACCGCTGCAGCCTGTGCGGGAAAGAGACCAATCAGAAAGAACTCAAAGCCCTCGGCCATCGGTATGAATGGGTCGAGACCGTTGCCGCGACCTGCACCGAAACCGGCGAAGAACTCCGCCGCTGCACCCGCTGCGGGATCGAGGACGATACACGGCAGACAAAAGCTTTGGGACACGCCTTTCAGTGGGTCACAACCATTGCTCCGACCTGTTCCGCTGTCGGAGAAGAAACACAGCGCTGCCTCCGCTGTGGAATCGAAAATAGGACCAGAGAGGTCCCTGCACTCAGCCATTCCTATAAATGGGTCGTTACCGTTGAGCCGACCTGCGTTGCGCAAGGGAAAGAAGAACTGATCTGCGAACACTGCGGGGATCATGCTGAGGCAGCACCACATTTTCTTCCGGATCTTGGAGGACATATACCGGTACAGTTTGTTGCGATATACCCGACAGACACAGAACCCGGTCTGATGATTACACAATGCAGACGCTGTCAGGAGATTTTGGAAAAAGTTATACTTCCCCCAAAAGGAAACCACTGAATTAAGAACAGCCGCCCGTCCGAAAAGACGAGCGGCTGATTTTTTTGACACGGGACTTACTCCGCAAAGGCTTCCTGCACGGCATAGTAGGCGGGCTTTGGATTGCCCTCGCCGTCCACGATGCCCCAGCCGGTCTCAACCGGGCAGTCGGACTGGCCGCAGACGTAGCAGGCGTCGGAATCATTCCACATATAGATGAACGCGCCGACGCACCACGACAGGCTCTTCATCTCTTTGATGAGATAACTGAAGTAGGTGGCCTGTCCGTCGGGCGTGTGCGGAATGCCGTAGATGCCGGTGCCCTCGGACAGTTCGCGGTAGATGTGGTTGGCGTATTCGCCCTTAAAGAGAAGATCCCACTTTTCATCATCGGAGAGATTGGCGTAATACTCGTCAAACTCTTCTTTCAGGTCTTCCGGCAGGCGGGAGATGAAGGTATCGACGTCTTTGCGGACATCCTCTTCGGAATCAAAACCGTAACTCTGCAAAATCTCTTTCTTTTCTGCCTTGGTCTTGGGCTCGCCGTAGCCGATGTAACCGAACTCGGTCATAATGATGGGCTTGCCGGTCTCAATGCGGATGAGTTTGAGCGCCGCGAGGTGGACGTTGATGTTCTTGACAATGTTTTCAAACGAGCCAAAATACAGGTCCACGCCGACGTAGTCGCAGTACTGGTTATACTTTTTCATAAGCGGCGGGAGTTTGAGCACGCCGTCGGGGCCGCCGAGATTATACCCGATGAGCGTATTGCCGCGGATGGGATACATGACCTCCAGCTGCGCGCCGATGAAGGCGGTGGCCTCCTCCAGCGTAAAGGGCTCGGTAAAGCGGTCGACGCCCATTTCGTTGGTCACCTGATAGGCGCTGACGATATCCTTTAGGTCCTTCATAAAGAACTTAGCGATCTCCCGGATGCCGTCGAGCCCCTCCTCGGTGCGGCAGTCGAGGCCGTAGGCCAGATACTTGTACGGATAAGGGGTAATGGCAAACACCTTGATGCCATGCTTGACGTAGCGGCGCATTTCGGCTTTCCATTCTTTATAAGAGCGGGAAAGGTTGCCGTTTGCGTCGTAGGGGAATGGGATATCCTCCCGGATCCAGCCGATGTTGGCTTCTTTTATCAAGTCAAAATCCTCTTCCGGATGGCATACGCCGGCGATAAACCCGCCTGCCTTTTCTTCCACCGCGGCAGGAGCCCTGTCCAAGGGATTGGTAAAAAAACCGAGGACCGTGGACAGCCACGGTGTAATCAGCGCAAGCAACAGACCAAGCGATTTGGACAACCAAAGCGGTAACTGCATAAATAGTCTCCTCTCAAACGAAAATCTGGTCTTCCTTTCTCATTAAAGCACAAAAGGAATCGCAAGTCAACGGCGATCCCTTGATAAAATTTCGAACATTATATGAACGTTTTGTGTAATTTTTATGAATCAAACGAAAAGACCGTTTTTCCGTTTTCCAGCCGAAGGACCGCGTCAAAAGCGCGTCCCGCCTTCGAAACAAAGCCGGTCAGTTTTTGCGTCCTGCCTGTCTCCAGCAGTTGGCGGACCTCCGGCACCGTCAGCGCACGGCGGCAAAGTGTGATGGGGATCTCGAGGGGGCAGTTTTCTTCCCTTCCGTCGCAAATAAAACGAAAGCGATCCCGTCGAACGGATTTTCCGCACAGAGGGCAGACGCCGACTTCCTCTTTGTAAAAGCCCGTATACTCCGCACTGTTCCGGTCGCTGACGGGACGATCAAACACTTCTGAAATTTCAGCCTCGGCCAAACGTACGGCGTCGGTAACTGTGATTTCTCCGTGATAAACGCTTTTCAGCGCCTTGCCGAGGGAAGACGTCTTGTACTTATCCATGGAGATCTGCATGGATTCCAACGACTCGATCAGAAACCGCCCGCCGGGAAGGATGCGGTATACGTCCTTTTTCAGTTCAATATACCGGCTTTTGATGGCGTTGTCGATGATCCCGGTCCTTGTCGCCTCCGTCCCGAGTTCCAGTCCCTCAAAAATCGCGCGGTATTCCTCCATATCGTCCTGCGTTTCCGCGGCCTTCTTTTCGTCGCGGAACGGATTTTTAAGGTAATTGTTGAGCGTTTCGATCGTATAATGCTTCGGCGCGGAGGTTTCTTTTTCCTTCGGTACAAAGTTGACGTTCACTTTGTCGCCGACAGCGACGTTCGGCAGCAGTTTATCGTTTTTGGGGCTGTCGTCGAACCGCGTCCAGCCCGGAACGAGGATCACGGTCCCTTTGACGGCAAAGTCTTCGTATTTCCCGACGCGGACCGTCATTTCCGTCTTTTGGGCAACGCACTCCTCGGCGCAGAAGACCATGACAAAGCGCCGCAAAACGGCGGAATAAACGAGTTTTTCGCGTTCGGAAAGCTTGTCCGGCGTCGGCAGTTTGAACGTCGGGGTCAGCGCCGAGTGCGATTCGATCTTCGCATCGTCGAAGATCGTTTTTTTGTCCTTGAACACGACGGGATAGCCGAGCCCCTTGACCTTTTCGAGGATCTTTTTGATTTTATCCTTTTCGGCGGTGGCAAGGTACTCGGAGTTGGTACGCGGATAGGTCAGATACCCGTCCTCATACAGTTTCTGAACGATGGACAGACTTTCGTCCATCGACATTTTATACTTTTTACCGAGGAAGTTCTGCAATTTGGAAAGCGAATAGAGCTTGCCGGGGTTCAGCGTTTCCTTTTTCGTCTTTTTGTCGACGACAACGCCTCCGGCCTCGTTCATTTTCGATGCGGCTAAGAGGGCGCGGTCGGGATTGCCGACGTGGAACTTATACTTGGACGTCAGCGTCAGCTCCACGCCCGCTGTCTCCTCGGAAGAAACGAGAGACAGGTACTTTTCGGGCACGAAACGTTCGATAGACAGGTCCCGGTCATAGATCGCCTTGACAATGGGCACAATGACGCGGCCGACGCGCAAAAAAGACCCGGTTTTCAGCGTTGCGTACCGGGTCAGGTTGACGCCGTACAGCCAGTCGATGTAGGTCCTGGCAAACCCCTCGTCCGCAAGGTTGTCAAATGCCGCGTCGCTTTCCATGGAGGACAGCGCCTGACGGATGGTCTCGTCCGTCTGGTCCGGCAGCCACAGCCGCATGACGGGCTTATCCTTTACGCCCGATTCCCGCACGCATAATCGGACGATGATCTCCCCCTCCCGGTCTGCGTCTCCGGCGTTGACGACGGTATCCACGTCCGCTCTCCCGACGAGAGCACGGATGGTCTCAAACTGCCGTTTGACGCCGGCGTCCGTTTTTCCGTCTTTGTCTCTTTTTAAGGCATACCGAAAGGTATCCGGAAAAAAAGGAAGGCCGTCCATGGTCCATTTTTTTTGGCCTGCTTCTCCGGCGTATTCCTCCACGTCGATCAAAGAAAACAGATGCCCGAACGCCCATGTGACGATATAGTCTTTTCCCTCAAAAAAGCCGCTGTTCTTATTCATGCCCCCGATGGCGGCGGCGATATTCCGGGCAAGGCTGGGTTTTTCTGCGATAATTACGGTCATGATTCGCCTTTCTCCCCTTTTTCCCGTTCCGCCGCGAGTTCGGCAAGGAATTTTTCACGGGCAACGCGCTTTTTTTCCGCACGGTTCCAGCGGATCTTTTCTTCATGCTTTTGCCGGCGGGCGTCCCGGAACGCCTGCAGTTTGCGGCGATATGCCTCGCTGACGGAATCGCTGCACAGCCGGTAGATCCGGGCGTTCTCTATTTTGTCGTCATCCGTCAGAAGGCGTTTTCCGGAGAGATAGCCGAAATCTTTTCGCAGGTGCGGCATGATAAGGGCGTAGGTTTGATAAGGCGTTAATACGTCATTGGACCGATACTGTTTTAACACATTTAATACATACATCACATTGCGCTTGTTGAAATAATAGTTATGCAAATGAAAGGTGCTGCGCCCGAACGAAAGAACGCTGCCGAGCAGCAATCCGCAGACAAACGGCACCGGAAGGCCGCTTTTGCAGTCAAAGGGCATAGCGCCGACAAGCGACGCGACACACAGATCGCCTTTATCCCAAAAAAGATCGGTCCTGCCGGGATAGCAGGCTTTTACGGCGGCGATCTGTTCGTCGGAAACGTTGACCCCGATACGGAAACGCGCCGTCAGATTCAGTTTGACACACACGCCGAGAAACAGCCACAGCAGTTTTTCCTGCGAGACGGAAAGCGTGAGCGTTTGATTCCAATTAACGCCATTGATCGGCGTGATCCGAACGGTCCCGTTCTCCGGTTCCAAAGCCGCGTCTGCGGAAAGGGCGCGCAAAAACAGGGCGGTCTCCCGCAGGGCAGCCGTCTGTTTTTTATCGTAAGGGAGCGTGACTTCCGTATCGGACGCCAGCGCTGCCGCGATCATGTCGATCGCCGTCTTCAGCATAAGGTTCTTCCTCCGGCTGTACAGATTTCTTCTTTATTGTAATATACTAATGATATTTGAGTATTGGATGAACCAA
>CAMVBD010000119.1 GCA_947165615.1 uncultured Clostridia bacterium
CTCGAGGCAGAACATCTGCACCTTGTCGGCGCCCTTGCGGGTCGCGGTGCGCGCGCAGTCGATGGCGACGTTGCCGCCGCCGACGACGATGACGTCGCCGGACAGGTCCTTGGCGGTGTCGGCAAGCGCTTTTTCGAGGAAGCTGACGGCGATGTCGGTGCCCTCGGCCTTGTCGCCGGGCACGCCGGGGCGTCTGCCGCCCTGGCAGCCGATGGCGATGTAGAACGCCTTGTACCCCTGCTTTTTGAGTTCGGGGATCGTGACGTCTTTGCCGACCTCGACGCCGCACTTAAATTCCACGCCGAGGGCTCTGAGCACGTCGATCTCGGCGTCGATGACGTCCTTTTCGAGCTTGAAGGCGGGAATGCCGTAGGTCATCATGCCGCCGGGCTTTTCGTGCTTTTCGAACACGGTGGGCTTGTAGCCCTTTTCCGCGAGATAATAGGCGGCGGAGAGACCCGCGGGGCCCGCGCCGATGATGGCGATCTTCTGCTCCCACTCGCCGCTGACGCGGTTGATGATCTTTTTGGGGACGTAGCGGGTCTCGGCGCGCAAATCGCGCTCGGCAAGGAATTTTTTGACGTCGTCGATGGCGACGGGCTTGTCGATGGTGCCTCTGGTGCAGGCGTCTTCACAGCGCTTGTTGCACACGCGGCCGCAGATCGCGGGGAACGGGTTTTCGCGCTTGATGAGGGCAAGCGCCTCGTCGTAGCGGCCCTCCTTTGCCATTTTCAGGTAGCCCTGGATCGGCACGTGGGCGGGACAGGCGGTCTTGCAGGGCGCGGTGCCGGTCTTGTGCGTGTTGACGCGGGCGGTGTCGCGGTAGTTTTCATCCCACGCGTACTTGCCCCAGCGGATCTTGTCCGGCAGGACGGAAATGGGATATTCCACGGGTGTGCCGTCCTTTTTGCAGAGCTTTTGGCCCAGCTTGACCGCGCCGGCGGGGCAGATCTCGACGCACCGGCCGCAGGCGACGCAGTTTTCCTTGTTCACGCTCGCCGTAAACGCGGAGCGGGACATGTTGGGGGTGTTGTACAGCAGCGAGGTGCGCAGGGCGTTGCAGATCTGGACGTTGCAGTTGCAGATGTCAAAGATGTGGTCCGTGCCGTCGATGTTGGTCACCTGATGGACGTACCCGTTTTCCTCGGCCTTCTTGAGGATGTCCAGCGCCTCTTCCTTGGTGATGTAATGCGCCCGGCCGGTCTCGACGGTGTAGTCCGCCATGTCGCCGACCTGGATGCACCAGTCCTGTTCGTCGTCGGTGCAGCCTTCGCCGATGGTGGCGCGGGAGTACCGGCAGGAGCAGATGCCGGCGGAGAGGTGGCCCTCATATTTTTGCAGCCAGTGGGAGATCTTTTCGATGCTCAGCGACTCTCTGACCGCGGAGACCTCCTTTTCGACCGGGATGACGTGCATGCCGATGCCGTTGCCGCCGGGACGGACCATGGCGGTGATGTGCTCGAGCGGCAAAAAGGTCATGCGCTCAAACATTTTGGCGACGGGGGGATTGGCTTCAATGCGCTCGACCGAGGAATTGAAGAGTTCCGCGGAGCCGGGCACAAAGTAACTCAGGCGGTAGCGCAGCTCCTTGGGCGCGCCCTCGATGGGCCCGTTGTCGTCGTAGTGATCGCCGTAGTCGTACTCGATGATGCCGTGAACGGCGGCAAGGTCCAGCACTTCCTTCAGCTTTTCGGGCGTGAAGCGCTTGGCGTGCATTTTGCACAGCTCCTCAAAGGTATAGAACTTGCGCAGCTTCATCGGCAGGAGGAGGTCAACCTCATCCGGGGTCAGGATCTCGCGCAGGCCCCAGTACTCCTCGTCGGTCGTCTTGAGACCGAAGATCTTGTGCGGGACGTTGTCCGTGATTTTGGCGCCGAGTTTGGCGTATTTCTTTTGTTTTTCGGGTTCGCCGTCGAACTTGGATTTGGTTCTCGGCATTTTGTCGTAGGTTTCAGGCATAAATGATCTCCTTCCTTGGGCTCAGGTATTTCTTCAACTCAGATATTGCCGGGGGCAAGCCGGAAGTTCCGGCAGAATTTACAGGATGTCCACGCTCTTGCCGGTGCGGGCGGACTCGTAGATGCCGTCGAGGATCTTCATAAGCGTCACGCCGTCCTCGGCCGGGGCGATACAGGGGGCTTTGCCCTCCACCGCGTCGACGAAGTTCAAAATCTCGCGGTCGAAATCGCGCTGGAAGTCGAAATTGTTTTCGCCGTAGAGCTTGACGTCCGCCAGCTCGTTGCCGCGCTCGGTGTGCAGCTCGAAGTCGTTGAAGCTGAACCCGGCCTTCGAGCCGAAGATCTCGATCTCGGTCGTGGGCTCCTTGAGGTTCAGGTTGAAGCTCGTCTCCACGGACAGCACGGCACCGTTGTCGAAGCGGATGAGCGCCACGGCAAGGTCCTCGACGTTAAAGACGGGCTGCACGAGTTTACTTTGGCTCTGCCACGCGCGCTCGAGGATGATGTTGTCCCTTGCGCCGATCTTGTCGAAGGTGGCGCCGTAGACGGACACGGGGTTCGGACGGCCGAGGACGTAGCGGGCAAGGTCGATGATATGTACGCCGAGGTCAATGAGCGGACCGCCGCCGGACAGGGACTTGTCCCCGAACCAGCCGCCCGGGAAGCCGCAGCGGCGCAGATACGAGGCCTTGGCAAAATACACGTCGCCGAGGTCTCCGCTTTCGGCAAGTTCCAGAGCCTTTTTGGCGTCGTTGCCGTGGCGGCGGACAAAGCCCAGCATCAGAAGTTTTCCCGCCTTGTCGGCGGCGGCCTTCATGCGTTCGGCTTCGGCGGCGTTCATGGCCATGGGCTTTTCACACAGGACGTTGCAGCCGGCCTCGAGCGCCGCGACGGTGCATTCGCAGTGGGCGGAATTCCACGTGCAGACGCTGACAAGATCGAAGGTCTCGTGTTTGAACATCTCCTCGCACGAATAATAGACGTGGGGGATGCCGTATTTCGCGGCGAATTCGTCCGCCTTTTCGGGATTGATGTCACAGCAGGCGACAACCTCGATCCGGTCGGTCAGGTTCAGGTAGCCGTGCATGTGGGAGTTGGCGATGCCGCCGTTGCCGATGACGGCAACTTTTAACTTGGACATGGGTTGGGTCTCCTTTAATTTAATATTTAACTCAATACGTTCCGCTCAGGTCCGTTTCGGTGCTTTCGCGCACGGTCTTCTGACGTCTGGAATGTTTGATCTTATCCTGCAGCATATCCCAGTAGAGGTCCTCGTCGACGGGAAGGTCGACGGTCTTGTCGAGCCACGAGGACAGGAACGCGGCGTTGGAGATCATCAGGCCGTTGATGCCCTCTTTGCCCTCGGCGACCAGCGGCTCGCCGCGCAGGATATGCGCCGCGAAGGCGTTCATAACGCCGACGTGCTGGGGATTTTCGCCGTCGGTCTCGACCTGACGCCATGCGCCCTCGACGCGGGCAAAGCCGTCGGGGCTGTTTTGGATGACGTCCTTTGTGGATTTTTCGAGTTCATAGATCCAAAGCGCCGCTCTGCCGTCGCCGGGCATGGAATTGTCGCACAGGAGTTTTGCCCTGTCGAGCGTGATCTCGAGCCGGTTGGTGCCGGGGCAGTCGCCGGTGGTGGTGATAAAGGTACCGGTGGCGCCGTTTGCGTACTCGGCGTAGATGGTCACGTCGTCCTCGACCTCGATGTCGTGCCACTTGCCCTCGTGGCAGAAGGCGCGGATCTTACTGGGCATACCGCACAGCCACTGCCAGAGGTCAAGCTGGTGGGGGCACTGGTTGAGCATGACGCCGCCGCCCTCGCCCGACCACGTGGCGCGCCACGCGCCGGAGTCGTAATACTGCTGGGTGCGGAACCAGTCGGTGATGATCCAGCTGACACGCTTCATTTCGCCGTATTTGCCGGAGTCGATGAGCTCCTTCATTTTGCGGTAGACGCAATTGGTGCGCTGGTTGAACATGATGGCGTAGGTCTTGTCGCTCGTCTTCGTAAAGTCGATGAGTTCGCGCACCTGCTTGGTGTACACGCCGGCGGGCTTTTCGCTCATGACGTGAAGGCCCGCCTCCATGGCGTCCTTTGCAAGGTCTGGGTGGATGTAGTGGGGCGTTGCGATCAGCGCCGCGTCGAGAAGCCCCGAGCGGAACATATCCCCTGCGTTCACAAAGCAGGGCATGTCCGGGACCTTTTCCCGGATGTAGGCGAATTTGGATTCGTCAATGTCGCATACGGCGGTGACTTCGATTTCGGGCATGGCGCCTTTGAGCCAGTTGTTAAAGTGCGAGCGGCCCATGTTGCCGATCCCGACGATGCCTAAACGGACTTTGTTCATATAGATCTCCTTTCGGTTGAATAACGGTTCATACTTTGAAATGCAAAATGTAAAATACAATTGAAATGCAGAATGCAGAATGCAAAATACAGAATAAATGGACCTGCGGTCGGCATTTTAATGCGCGCAAAGCGCGCCACCGAAATTTTGTATTTTGTATTTTGAATTTTGCATTGATTGATTCGTCTCCTTATTCCCGCAGCCCCCGCATATACGCCCAGCTTTCCTCGGTGGCCTTGAAGGGGTCGTTGTCGGTCCAGTCGCCGTCCTGTTCATAGACGATGTAGGGCACGCCGGTCTCTTTGGCGGCGCGGTAAAGGGCGGGCAGGTCGACAAGGCCTTTTCCGAGGGACACAAAGCGCTTGGGGTTCTTTTCATCCCCGGTCAGAACGTAGTCCTTGAAGTGCAGAACCTTGACGCGCCCGGCAAGGCGGCGGACCCAGGCTTCGGGGTCCTGCCCCGCAAAGTGCATCCACATGACGTCCGGGATGAATTTGACCGCCTCGGGGTCGGTCTGCTCCAAAAGGGCCTCGTAAAAGCAGGTGTCGGGCCTGTCCGGGAAGGGATGGAACTCAAAGTCGTGGTTGTGGTAATGAAACGCCATGCCGTGCTCGTTCAGTTTTTTGCCGATGGCGTTCATTTGGGCAGCCAGCGCGACGGCGTGCGCATAGGTATCGCGCTTTTCCGCGGGCGCCCAGCCGACGCCGGGGGCGTCGCAGCCAAGGGTCTTGTGGTCGGCGATGACGGCGTCAAGGTTTTCTTTGTACTGGTCCAGCCCCTTGTGCGTGACGCAGACTTTCATCCCGTACTTGTCGAGGATGGCGCGCTGGACGCTTGCCGGAAAATCCCCGATGGCGGAGATCTGCACGTCCTTGACGCCGAGCGCGGACAGACGCCGGAGCGTTTCGTCAAAGTCCTCGGGTGTTTTGATGTGATCCCGAAGGGTGTAAAGCTGGATGCCGAGAGTGGGAACGGACATAGGAGCCTCCTTTTTTGCAGCGCAAAGCGCTGCGGGTGCACGGGATTTTAAGTCGCCTGCGGCGACGGGGGAAACGGTACGTAACGAAAAATAATTTTGTGGAATCGAAAAAACGAACGGAATACGGATCCGTTATAAAACACAACTCCCGTGTGCCCGAGGGCCGTGCACGCGAGCGAAGCGAATCCCGCCGCGAAGCGGCAGCCGGCGGAAAGCACAAATCGTCCGGGCTTAATCCCAGACGAAATCGGTGTACGCCCAACGGCTGATCAGGGTGCCGTGGGCCTTCAGGAGACTTGTTTTGAACAGAAGAAGATCCACGTTGAGATCCACGTTCACGTTGATGACGCTTTTCTGCGTCAGCGACAGGATGCGC
>CAMVBD010000120.1 GCA_947165615.1 uncultured Clostridia bacterium
GACGGGTGGCATTATCATTTTTTCTAACCAGTCAACCATAAAAATATAAAATGATTTAAATTGTAATTTTTTGAATGTTTTAAATTATCTAATCTAAAATAAGAATGAATATAAATATGTATAAAGATTACAGCCTAAGCTGTCGGATAAATCCAAAAAAAGTCGAAAAGTGACGGTGAGCCGTCGTGACAGCGTTTACAAGCGAGCAGGCAAACCGAGCGGGACCTTTTGCGGAAAGGAGGAGCAGCGGCGTGAGCGCACCGGCGATTTTCAAAAAACATTTAAAAGAAAATCGCCGCAAGCGATACAAAGCTTGCGACGACGTGGTGCTGGTGACCGGGATCGAACCGGTACTCAATTGCTTGAACGAGATTTTAAGTCTCGGGCGTCTGCCAATTCCGCCACACCAGCAGATATTCTGTTGTAAAAAGAAGTTTTTCGGAAAATGGAGGTCAAAATGGAGGTCACAACCGGAAAACGCCGATTTCAGGGAATGCAAAAGTCCTTCAATAAGGCGGTGAAAACCGCCGTCATTCAAGCGCCTTGCGCTTATTTTACAAGGGTTTTCGGCATTTTCAACGGGGGAAGCGGTATGGGATTTTAAGTCCCGGGCGTCTGCCAATTCCGCCACACCAGCACGGCAGGTGAATCCATTATAGTCTCCGTCCGACGAAAAGTCAAGAGTTTTTTGGATGGCGCGGCAAAGGCGCGGGACCGCGGATCTTTGCTGCCTGAGCCGTCTTCTGACCGTAAAAACAGTCTGTATCCGTATGGGACAAAAATGCCGTTTTTGTATGGGAAATGTCCGAAAACAAACGGATTCTACCGAACGTAGAGTCCGTTTTTGTGTCCGGTAGAATAAAACCGGGGCAGGGGTAGAGTTCCCGCGCGCGGCAGGAGAGAGGGAAAGACGCCGGTAGGTTGATTCGGCGCCGGTGGACGGCGTATTCTTTTTATGAAACGTCCGGCATCCTCCGCCGGACAAAAACGGAAGGAAGATGAATATGAGCAGAACAAAACTGAGCGACAGAACGCTGCCGGGCTACAGCCGGGGCGAAGAGATTTTCAATATGGTCTCGCATATTGTGGGCGGGGCCTTCGGCGTGATCGCGTTCGGTTTGTGCGTGGCGTTTGCGATCGCCAAAAAGAATATCCCCGGCCTTATCGGCGGTGCGATCTACGGCCTGATGATGATTTTTCTTTATACCATGTCCAGCCTCTATCACGGGCTGACGCACCGCCGCGCGAAACTCGTTATGCAAGTGCTCGACCACTGCACGATCTACGCGCTGATCCTCGGTACCTACGCGCCCATCCTGCTGACGGGCCTCAGAGTCAAGCGTCCGGTCCTGACGCTTGTTTTGTCCGCGGTCCTGATTGCCGGTACCGCGGTCGGCGTTACGTTTACCGCCATCGACTTCAAGCGCTATAAGCTTCTTGCGTACGGCGGCTATTTTGTCGTCGGCTGGTCCGCGATCTTTGTGTTCAAGCCCATGGCCGACGTGTTCGGCTGGCCCTTCTTTCTCTGGATCCTCGGCGGCGGGGTCGTCTATACGCTCGGCATGATCTTTTATGCGCTTGGCCGCCGCAAGAAGTATTACCACAGCATTTTTCATCTGTTTATCCTCGCCGGGAGCATTTTGCAGTTCGTCGGGATCTTTCGCTGGTGTATCCTGACGGTTTATTAAAGAAACACGCAAATGCGTCTGTTTTGACGATAGAACGGCGGTTTGTCGAATCCGCTTCGACGTTTTTCAAATTGCGATTTTTCTTATCAAAAAGAGTCATGGACCGACGGCTTGCGCCGCCGGTTTTTTTTGTGTTATGATTGAATTACCGCGTTTTGTGTATATCCTTGCATGCGGAAAAATCAGAAATCGGAGACCGGTATGAGACGCAGCCGCCGTTTGCTCGTTCTTCTCTTGAGCTGTTCCATCCTTTTTAGTATAGGATCCCTGACGGGCTGTTCCGCCGGGGACGCAAACACGCCGGCAAACGCGGAGGGAAATGCTTCCGAAGGGGAAGGGGAGGAGACCGCTCCTCCGCCGGTCAACGCAAACAAAACGCACACGTTTCTCGGATTTTCCGAAAACATGGCAGCCCGGCTCGACGGCATAGCGGACGACTACGGCGCGGTGGCGGTACAAGTCGCCCTGTTTAACGGCGGCGACGAGATCCTGACCTATTCCTGCGGGTATGCGGACTGGGACGCCGGTCGAAAGACCACGACCGAGACGAAATACCGGGTCGCGTCCCTGTCCAAACTTGTGACCGCCGTCGTTTTTATGGCGGCAAAAGACCGGGGCATTGTGGATGAAAACGAGGATATTTCGGTATATTTTGGCGAGCCCTGTTACAATCCCCGTTTCCCGGACGTCCCCATTACGCCCGCCATGCTCATGACGCATACGTCCTCGCTCGATTCGGACGGCGACAGCCTGTGGGAACCGGGGCTTCTGTCAAGGCGTTCCATTTATCTCGCATTTGAGCCGGGAACGCGGTATTCCTACAGCAATACGGGCTACGGCGTGCTGTCCTGTCTTTTGGAAAAGGCAACCGGACGGCCGTTCAACGCGCTCGCGAAGGAATATCTTTTCGATCCGCTCGGGATCGACGCGTCTTATGTGTACGACGAACTGAACGATCAAACGGACGTCGGCGTTTTGTACGGCGAAGGGGGCTTGACGATTTCGGAACTTGCCGACATCCGTCCCGCACAACCGGGATTGGGACTGGGGCTTTCCTACGGCAATCTCATCATCTCCGCAAAGGACTACGTCAAGATCCTGTCCATGCTCGCGCACGGCGGCGTCTCGGTCGACGGCAAAACGGTCCTGTCCCGTGAAAGCGCCGAAGCGCTGCTTGAACGCCGGATCGAAACGGACGGCTACGGCGTGGCCTTCGGCAGTCAGATCCAGGCGAACATCATTCCCGGCGCGACGGTCTACGTGCACACCGGCTCCGCCGTCGGCATGTTTTCGACGTTTGTGTTCGATCCGGAGACGGACCGCGCGGCTGCTGTTTTTTCGACCGGCGAGCCCCGTTACATCGATCCGGAAAGCGAGGTCTACCGGCTGTGTCTGGACGCCATTCGGATCGTCTGGGCGATCGAACCCGCCGCAAAGCCGACGCCGGACGAAAAAATCGAAAATAAGACTTGACTTCGGTATATTTGTATGTTATATTATCCATGTTACTAACGTAGGACTTGACAATGAGTGGGGCGACCCGCTCATTTTTCGTTGAAAGAGGTGTTTTTATGGAAGAAAAGAAGAAGGGCGGCAAGGTCGTCGACGCCGTCTGGACACTTGCCGAGCCTCTGATCCGCGACATCGGCCTCACGCTTTGGGACGTAAAGTACGTTAAGGAAGGCGTCAACCGGTATCTGCGCATCGTGATCGACAAGGCGGGGGGCGTCGGCCTCAACGACTGCATCCGGGTCAACGAGGTCCTGGACGAACCGCTGGACGCGCTCGATCCCATCGACGAAAGCTATAACCTGCAGGTCCAGTCCGCCGGCATCGAACGGGAACTGGTGCGGGATTTCCATTTCGCCGCTTACATCGACAAAAAAATCATCCTGAAGCTGCGCGTCGGCTTTGAGGGCAAAAAGATCCACCGCTGCGTCCTGCGCGGCTATAACGACGGTGCGTTGACCGTGGAGTTTTCCGACGGCAGCCTCCATACCTTTGAAAAGAACGCCTACGTCAGCGTCAAGGCGGACGATTTCGACGACATACTGTAAAGAAAGGAAGATCAGAAAAAAATGAACGACAATTTACGCGAAGCGATCCAGTACATCAGCAAGGAAAAGGGCATTCCCGCCGAGCTTTTGATCGAAAAGGTCACCGGCGCGGTCGCCACCGCCGCCCGCAAGGAATTCGGCGTCAAGGGCGGCATCTACTGCGAACTCGACGACGAGTACGAATTCCATCTCAGCCGCAGGCTGGAGGTCGTGGACGAGATCGAGGATTTTGACACGCAGATGTCCATTGAGGAAGCGCGGGACGAAAAGCCGGACGCGCAGATCGGCGACGTGATGGTCTATCCTTTGGAATTCAAAAACCTCGGCCGCATCGCGGCGCAAAGCGTCAAGCATATTCTGCGTCAGGGCATCCGCGACATCGAGCAGGAGCGCGTGCTCAAAGAACTGCAGGGCAAAAACAAGGACATCGTCTCCGCCAAAATCGTCTCCATCAATCCGCAGACCGGAGACGCCACGGTCGAGATCAACGGCCGTGAGTGCCTGCTGCCGAAAAAGGACCAGATCCCGAACGAGCGCCTTGTGCCCGGCGCCTTTACAAAGGTCTATATCGCGGACGTCAAGTCCACGGAAAAGGGCCCCAAGGTCATGCTCTCGCGCGTGAACCCCGGTATCGTCAGACGCCTGTTCGAGCAGGAGGTCCCCGAGGTGTACGACGGCAGCGTCGAGATCCGCTCCATCGCGAGAGAAGCCGGCTCCCGCACCAAGATCGCCGTCTCGTCCAAGGACGAAAACGTGGAGCCCATCGGCTCCTGCATCGGGCCCAAGGGCTCCCGTATCAACCAGATCATCCAGCTCATGGGCGGCGAAAAGATCGACGTCGTCAAATACAGCGACAATCCCGTGGAATTCATCTCCGCCGCGCTTTCGCCCGCCGAGATCGTCAGCGTCGAGATCGTGGACGAGGAAACCAGAAGCGCCCGCGTCACGGTGCCGGAAAACCAGCTTTCCCTCGCCATCGGCAACAAGGGCCAGAACGCCCGCCTTGCCGCAAGATTGACCGGCTGGAAAATCGACATCAAACCCTACTACGGCAACTATCAGCCCATGATCACGCTGTAAAGGAGAATCCATATGCAGCCCAAAAAGATCCCGCTGCGCAAATGCGTCGGCTGCGGGGAAATGAAGCCGAAAAAAGAACTCGTGCGCATCGTACGCAGCCCCGAGGGCGACGTCAGCGTCGATCTGACCGGCAAAAAAAACGGGCGCGGGACCTATATCTGCAAAGATCCCGACTGCCTCAAAAAAGCGCAGAAGGCGCAGCGCATCGAGCGCGCGTTCGCCTGCAAGATCGAGCCGGAGGTCTATGAGACGCTGTTAAAGGAGATCGGCAATGGATAAGTTTTCGTCCATGCTGGGCCTGTGCCGCCGCGCCGGCAAACTTGCCGTCGGACGCGACGCGGTGCTCGCCGCCGTGCGGAAAAAACAGACGGATCACGTCTTTCTGACCGCCGACGCCTCTCCCCGCCACGCTCGCGAGCTCCGGGCCGTCTCTCCGGACCTTGCGATCACAGCGCTCTCCCTGCCCATGGAGGCGTTTGCCCCCGTCCTCGGCAAAAAGAGCTGCCTGTTTGCGCCGCTCGATCCCAACTTTTCTTCGGCGCTGCTGAAGCTTTCGAATGAGATTATTTTTGAAGAACCGAACGATATTACTGAATAGGAGGAAACTTCTTTGGCTATCCTGAAATACAAGATCCATGAATTCGCGAAAGATCTGAACCTCAAGAGCAACAAGCTCATTGATCTCTTGGCCGGGTTTTCCGAGGCTGTGCGCAAAAGCCAGACGGCGCTTTCCACCGACGAACTGGACTACGCCTTCGATCTGCTGTCCAACGAATACGCCGTCGACAGCTTTGACGCGTATTTCGCGCGCGTAAAGCCTGCCGAGGC
>CAMVBD010000121.1 GCA_947165615.1 uncultured Clostridia bacterium
GGACGTCAGGGACAGCGCGTGGATCGGCGGAAACCGCGAGGGCTGGGAGCGCGTGCCCTATTGGCTGGACGGCTTTATCCCGCTGGCGTATCTTTTGGAAGACGAGGCGCTGATCGCAGACGCGAAACGGTACGTCGACGCGATTTTGTCCCGGCAGGAGGAGGACGGCTGGATCTGTCCCTGCCCCAAGGAAAAACGCGCCCGCTACGACACGTGGGCGGTGCAGCTTATTTCCAAGACCCTGACGGTCTATTACGAGTGCTCGGGCGACGAACGGGTGCCGGATGCCTTGTACCGGCTGATGAAAAACTATTACGACCTTTTGAAAAGCGGAGAGATCAAACTGTTCCGCTGGGGCGAATCCAGATGGTTTGAGGTGTTCATCTGCCTCAATTTCCTGCATGAGACCTATGGGGAGGACTGGATCCGTAACCTTGCCCGCCTTTTGAAAGCGCAGGGCTATGATTATGAAAAGGCCGTGGACGCGTGGAAAAAGCCGAGCCACGTGTGGCGCCGGAAGACCCACATCGTCAATCTCGCCATGATGCTCAAAAGCGAGGCGGTGTCCTGCGAGCTCCTGGGCGAAGCCTACACCGACCGGGCGGAGCGTCTGCGCGCGATTCTCGACCGGTATAACGGCACGGCGTTCGACGGCTTTACCGGCGACGAGGTGCTGTCGGGGCTCGACCCCACCAGGGGGACGGAGCTGTGCGCGGTCGTCGAGCAGATGTACTCCTATGAGCGGCTGTTCGCCTTTACGGGCGACGACAAATGGGCCGAGCGGCTGGAGACGCTGGCCTTCAACGCCCTGCCGGCGACCCTGAGCGCGGACATGTGGACGCACCAGTACGTGCAGCAGGTCAATCAGGTCGCCTGTCAGAAGACCATGCTGATGGCGCCGTTCAGCACCAACGGGCCGAAGGCGCATACGTTTGGGCTGGAACCGAATTTCGGCTGCTGTACCGCAAACTTCAATCAGGGCTGGCCCAAATTCGCCTTGTCCGCGTTTTTGCGCGGGGAGGACGAGATCCTTTGCGCCGTGCTGCTGCCCTGCGTCCTGAAGGACAAGGGGGTCACGGTGCGCGTCGAGACCGACTATCCTTTTAAAAACGAAGCCCGCTTTTTTGCGGACGCCGACCGGGCGTTCACGCTGTCCGTACGCGTGCCGTCGTTTGCCAAAAACGTGCGGGTCGACGGCGCCCCGGCGCCCGCGGGAAACCTGCGCGTCGGCATACAGCCCGGACACACGGAAATCGCCCTCTCCTTTGA
This sequence comes from uncultured Clostridia bacterium, assembly GCA_947165615.1. GTDB lineage: Bacteria > Bacillota > Clostridia > Oscillospirales > Acutalibacteraceae > RUG806. The sequence goes on from CAMVBD010000121.1 coordinate 1,270, forward strand.
GACGGACCCCGTGCTGCTGGACCGTTCGAACGGCCTCAAAGCCCTGAAGGTCGGCTCCCTTTTGTTTTCGGTGCCGGTCGCGTATGACAGGATTTTCCACGAGTACGTCCGGGGCGGCGTGGAACGGAAATTCCCCTACTGCGACTATGAGCTCGTCCCCCGCTCCAATTGGAATTACGGCTTTGCGGACACGGCTTTTGCGGTCGAGCGCGGGGACGTCGGAAAGATCCCGTTTTCGGGCGAGGCCCCGCCGGTCAGGGTGACGGCGGCCCTGCAAAAAATCGACTGGGGGCTCAAATTCCCCTACCGCTCGGTCTGCCGCAAAACGCCGAGGTCGACGCTTCCCCTCTCCGAGCCCGAAACGGTGACGCTTATCCCCTACGGCTGCGCGAAACTGCGCATGACCGAAATGCCGCTGCTGAAATAACACGGACAAAGACGAAGCCCCGACGGACCGTTCCGCCGGGGCGTTGCTGTATTTTGGCTCAGAAGCGCTTGCCGCCCATTGCGCCGCCCATGCCCTGCACGGTGGAGTAGTAGAGGCCGGAGCCGAAATCGAGGGAAACGGCGTTTGCGCCGACCGAGAGGCTGTAGGTCTTGCCCTCCTCGAGCGAGGGGGAGGTGTAGACGGCGGTGGAAAACGCCTTGGTCGCGGTAAAGGTAAAGCCCGAGCCGTCGTCGACGGTGATGACGTCGCCCGCTTTTCCGGAGACGGAGACGAGGGCGCTGGGCTGTGTGCCGGCGTTAAAGTTGACCGCCATGCCCGCGCTGCCGAGGGCGAGGACGGTGCCGCCCGTGACGGAGCACACACAGTTTTGTCCGTCGCCGACGTCCAGCGCGCCGTTGCCACTGTCCGTGGGGCCCTCGACGATGACGATGCCGCCCGTGACGTAAAGGGAGCCGTTGGAGTCGAGGCCGTCGCCGCCGGAATTGACGTACACGCTGCCGCCGGAGACGGTCAGGGTGCCGGTGGCGGAGGCGCCCCAGGGGCCGACCTCGGCGGACGTGGTGTCGGAGCCGCCCGCGGCGTTGACGCCGTCGTCGGAGGCGGTGACGCTGACGGTGCCGCCCGCAAGATTGACCGTTTCAGCCTCGAGTCCCTCATAGGACTTTTGGACCGTCAGTTCGCCGCCCGTAACGGTGATGGCGCCGTCGGCGTGCACGCCGTCGTCGGAGGAGGACAGGGTCGTGACGCCCGCGCCGACTTCGACGTCAGAACCCGCGGAGATCGCGTCGTCCGCGGCGTCGACGGTCAGGGACGCGTCGCCGAGGGTGATCACGCCGTCGCACTTGAGGCCCTTTTGGGAGGTGGAGGTCTTGGCGTTCCCGCGGCCGCCGCCCGCCGTAATGCGCACGCTCCCGCCCGCAAGCGTCAGGCTGCCGGTAAACGCCGCGGCGTCCGTGCCGACGTCGATCCCGTCGTACCCGGCGGTCACGTTCAGCGTGCCGTCGGTCATCAGAAAGTAAGAGGTGCCTTCGTCGTTTTTGACCTGGACGCCGTCGTGCCCGGCTTCGATGTTCACCGTGCCGCCGCCGATGCGCACGCTGTCGCCGGCGTCGAGGCCGATCTTGCCGGCGCTGACGTTCAGGGTCGCGCCGGTCAGACGCAGGTCGTTGTTGCACTTCACGCCGTCGTCGTCCGCGGCGTCGACGGTCAGCGTCCCGGTGCCGTTGACGGTCAAATCGTCCTTTGCGTCCACAGCGGCGGCGCCGGAGGACGCAAGCGTACAGTCGCCGACGACCTGCAAAATCACCTTGTCGGCGTTTTCGACCGTGATGCACGCGCCGGCGTCGTTTGTCATGGTGACGGAATCGAGGATGAGATAGATATTGCCGGATTTTGTGGAGTCGTCCACAACGATTTGCACGTTTTCACTGCTGCCCGTGACCCGGTATATGCCCTTGGACGTGACGGTCACGGTGGAGCCGGACGAGCCGCGGGTGGTGTCGGAAAGGGTCCCTTCGCCGCCGGAAAGGGTGATCTCGGCGTTCGGGGTCTCGTTTGTCACGTCCTTATAGTCGCCGTCCGAAAACGCGTCGGAAACAAGCGCGGGATCGACGGTCACGGTCTCGACGGCGGCGCCGGGCGTCCCGTCGGTATTTTCATCCTTCTCCGAGCAGGCGGACAGCGCCGTCAGCAGAAGCGCAAGGATCAGAAGTATCGCAAAAAACTTTTTCATGGTAGTCAGTCCTTTCATAGTCGCCTGCGGCGACGGGCGCACGGGTGCACGGGGCCGAGGATTCGCCGCCGCCGGTGGAAGACTCCCCCGCAGTGCGGGGGAGATGTCGACGAAGTCGACAGAGGGGGACGGCCCGGTTAGGGATGAAGGCGAACCGCAGGCCGGAGGAAACAGGGAGAAAGGCGAGCGAGGGAGCGAAGACTTTCGACCAATGTTTCCGACTGGGCCGTCAGGCACGGGTGCGCGGGATTATTTTCAGAGTCGCCTGCGGCGACGGGAAAACGATATGTTACGATAAAAACAATGTGTAATCAAATAATCTGACGGTATACGGATCAGGTATTTCATACGATTTCCGTGTGCCCGCCGCGAAGCGGCATAATCATCCCCGTATGCCCGCGAACCGTGCGCCCGTGCGCCCGCCGCGCGCAGCGCGGCCTATCACAGCTGATTATTCGCCTCGACGTACGGCAGGACGGAAATCTCGAGGTTGCCGTTTTTGGTGCGCAGTTCGTCGATGAAGGTCTTTTCCTCCTTCGGGTCCTTCAGTTTGACGCGGAAGGACAGGCGGAACATGGAGCCCATGCCGGTGGTCTTGACGCCGACGTTTTCCCATTCCTTGAGGTAGTGGGCAAAGGTATCGTCAAAGACGTCGGTGTAGTCGAGGGCTTCGGGGATGGTAACTTTTAAGAGTTTTTCCGCCGCGGCCTTGTGCTCAAAGACCGGCAGCATGGAGATGAGGAAATACAGCGCCGCCATGCCGATGAGAATGATTGCGCCGTAGCCGAGGTAGCCCATGCCGAACGCGACGCCGCCGCTCATGGCGATGAGGATGGACGCGAGTTCATCCGCCGTGCCCTGCGCCGAACGGAAGCGGATGAGGGCGAACGCGCCGCCGAAGGCCACGCCCGCGCCGATGTTGCCGGCCACAAACGTGATGACCGTGGCGATGACGAAGGGCAAAATGGCGTTGACGAGGAAGAAGCGCTTGGTGGAGCGCACCTTAAAGCTCATGATCCAGGCGTAAATGAGGCCGGCGGCGAGCGAGACGCCCGCCATGGTGAAAAACTGGGTCACGGTGACGGAGGTGGAGGTAAAGACGGAGTCGAACATGGGGAACCTTCCTTTCTGGGACGATGTTGGGTGTTGGGTGTTGGATGTCGGAGCCTGCGGCTCGCATTTTAATCAGGTAAGGACGCAGTCCTTCCGAATTTCATCTTTTATCTTTTATATTTTATCTTTATGATGTTGGGTGTTGGGTGGCGGAGCCTGCGGCTCGCAACATTCCCGTAGGGGCCGACGCCCCCGGCGGCCCGCGAGGGACGCGGTAACTTGCGGGTCATGCGGTTTTCCTGGCGGGGCAGACGCCCCCGGCGGCCCGCGAGGGACGCGGTAACGGAGCCCGGACATGGTCTATTCGATGGGTTACGAATTGACAGATTCGTCGATTTGCCGGGCTGCGTTATGGTAAACGGGATTCGTCGCGGGCCGCCGGGGGCGTCGGCCCCTACAATGGAATTGCGCCATTTATCACAATTCCCGTGCGCCCGCCGCGCACAGCGCGGCTATTATCCCGCTTTTCCGGCGGCAAGGCGGCTTTGATACGCGGCGCCGTATTTCGAGAAACTCGTTTTATAGATCTTGCCGTCGGACAGGGCTTTTGTCAGCCACAGGGGCATGGCGTCCTGCACCTTGAGTTCGAGGATCGCGTATCCCTCCGGCAGCAGCAGGTCGCCGTCCATGGAGGTGGTGAGGTTCAGGTCGTCAAAGCGGCAGCGGGGGTTGTAGTCGATGGTGAGCCTGAGGTCCCCGTCCGGCTCAAAATATGCCGTGCGGTCGTAGATGATGAGGCACGCGGGACGAAGAAGCCCGTAGTAGTCCCGGAAGTACCGGATCTCGCTGTTGATCTGTCCCCCGGCGCAGATGTCGCCGTCGCCGCTGAAGAATTTGTCGACCAGAGGGATCGTGGACTGCACGCGCCGTTTATAGACGATGCCGTAGGCCTTGCGCTTGAGTTCCAGAAACACGGGGCTTTGGTCTGTCGCCATGCCGTAGGAGCGCAGCCGCACCTTTTCCTTGAACGCGGGCTTTTCGATGGAGGCGCGGACAAGCCGGTAGTCCGGGGTGTCGTAGTAAAGGGAGGCGATGCTCGTCAGCCCGTACTGATCGATTTGCATGTGCCCGTCAAG
>CAMVBD010000122.1 GCA_947165615.1 uncultured Clostridia bacterium
TTTCAGTCTCCCGCGTACTGCTTTCACGAATACGGCAGGGAAGAGCCCGCGCTGCAGATCGACGAGTGGGTCTTTTATGAGCCGGATATCCGGTCGGTCGAGGAGACCGGCGCACCCGTCCTGTGGGCGTCCCGCCCGTTTCACACCGTCACGGTCCCGGAGGAGGTCTTTTCGGTTTTACAGGATCAGCCGCAAGCAGGGCTGACGCTGCCGCCGGACCGTCTTCGGACGCCGCCCGACCCCGGCGACGTGCTGCGGATCGTATCCGAAGAAGATGAAACGGACGTCTGGCACCTCTTTATCGTCTCGGTCGACGTTCTCCCTGACGGCATACATCTTGGACTTTCCGAAATCGAATAAAAAAGAAAAGGAACAGATCGCTCTGTTCCTTTTTTCTTTTGCCTGTTTTTACTCAAGTTGGGTCGTGACCGTGGCGAGATACCGGATGATGGATTTTCGGGTGATGATGCCGATAAACATCCCCCTGTCGTCCACGACCGGCACAAAGTTCTGATTGATCGCGGTGGACAAGATCTCGTTGATGTCGGCGTTTGCGCTGACGGCGCTGTAGTCCCGCCGCATAATGGACCTGAGCGGCACGTTTTCAAGTCTCTTCAGGTCCGGGTCCCGGTCGTTGTACAAAGCGCGTAAAAAGTTGCCCTCCGTGACCGTCCCCTCGTATTTTCCCTCGCGGTCAATGACGGGGATGGCGGCGTAGCCGTGGAACAGCATTTTTTCCAGTCCCTGCCGCACGGTGGATTCAGCCGAAAGAAACGCGACCTCGGCCTTCGGCATAATAAAGTGCAGTATGTTCATGGCGCCTCCTGGTGCGTTGATGCCGTGATTTTACCACGGCAATCTTTAGGGGGGCTGAAATCAGCGCAGCCCGAAATAGGTTTCGGCATTGCCGAAGGAGATGTCCCTGACGATCGAAGACAGCGTCTCCATGTCGGCGGGATACTCGCCGTTTTCGACAAGGCTTCCGATATACTCGCAAAGGATCCTGCGGAAATACTCGTGGCGGGGGTAGGAGAGGAAGGAGCGGGAGTCCGTCACCATGCCGACAAAGGTCGCAAGCGCCCCAAGGTTTGCCAAAGCGTCCATTTGGGCGCGCATGCCCGAAATGTTGTCGTTGAACCACCAGCCGGAGCCGAACTGCAGCTTGCCGTAGGCTTCATTTGTCTGGAAGTTGCCGAGCATGGAGCCGAGGACGTAGTTGTCCTTCGGGTTCAGGCAGAACAGGACGGTCTTCGGCAGGGCGTCCTCCGACGCCATGGAATCCAAAAGCCGCGAGAGGTTCGCGGCGACGGGGTTGTCGTCGATGGAGTCAAAGCCCGCGTCGGGCCCGATTTCGGCAAACGCCTTGCTGTTATTGTTGCGGATGGGGCCGATGTGCAGTTCCATGACCCAGCCTCTGGCGGCGTATTCGCGGGCAAGGGTCCGAAGCAGGTCCGTCTTTACGGCCTCGGCGTCTTCGGCAGAGACCGTCTCTCCCCGCAGGACGGCGGAAAAAATTCTTTCCAGTTCCCCTTCCGGGACCCGTCTGTACGGCACCGGGTTCAAAGCGTGGTCGGTGGCGCGGCAGCCGTGCGCGGCAAAATAGTCCACGCGGTCGAGAAGCGCGGCCTTAAAGACCTTGTAATGCCCGATCTCGTACCCGACGGCGGCGGAAAGTTTTTGGAGCCACTCCGAAAACGCGGGGCTTTCGACGGCAAGCGCCTTGTCGGGACGGAAGGCGGGCAGGACCTTGACCGGGAACTTGCCCTCATCCCGGATCTTTTCGTGGTAGACGAGGGAGTCCGCCGGGTCGTCGGTGGTGCAGACGTATCTGACGTTCGACTTTTCAATGAGTTCGCGGGGCGTAAAGCCGCCTTCTCGGATCTGGCGGTTCGCTTCAAAAAAGATGGCGTCCGCGGTCTTTGCGCTTAAGGGTTCGGTGATACCGAAATAGCGCCTGAGTTCCAGATGCGTCCAGTGGTACAGGGGGTTGCCGATGAGTTTCGGCATACAGGCCGCCCACGCGCGGAATTTTTCGATCGCGGGCGCGTCTCCGGTGATGAGACGCTCCTCTACGCCGCAGGAGCGCATGGCGCGCCACTTGTAGTGGTCGCCGCCGAGCCACAGCTCGGCAAGGTCGGCGGGCGTCTCGTTTTCCCAGATCTCCCTGGGGGACAGATGACAGTGCCAGTCGAAAATGGGTTCGTTTCTGCACGCCTCAAACAGCGCCTTGGCGGTCGGGGTGGACAGAAGAAAATCGTCGGACATGAAGGGCTTCATACAAGAGGATCCTTTCTGTGATGCGGATAATGAAGATGTTGGATGTGGGGTGTTGGGTGTTGGATGGCGGTGGCGGCGCACCGCGCCGCATTATAAAACTGTGTTTTTTGCCGTTTCGTTGAGTCTTTCGGTTGATGTTTTGGTGATGGACGATAAAAAGCGATGGATGCTTTGGCAGTCAGAATACATGGAGTCAAAGGATGCTTTGGACAAATACCCGCATCGGTACAGCAGGCGGGGCCAGTACAGCGTTTCCGCGCTTTCCTTTAAGGCTATGTACATTTTTGCGACAAAATCCTTTTTGCTGATTGCGTTTTCGGCTTCCGCAACGTTTGCTCCTATGCTGGTGCCGCTCTTTAGAATCTGGCGAAAAACATCATAATCCCGAAAACGGTCGGATAGAAACCGATACATCCTGACGATCCGTACGCCGAAATCTTCGCTCATTCTCTGAATATCTGTTTCCATAGACCATTCTCAACTCCCAAACGTTCAAGTTCAAAGGGGTTGCTGTCGTCGGCAGAATTATGAATCGGGTACGGGCGAAGCCCGTCCTTCATCCAACACCCAACATCCAACACCCAACACCTTAATTGTGTACCGTCAGCAGCCGGATGGCTCCCGTCGGGCAGGCCTCATGGCAGGCGCCGCAGGCGGTGCACTTTGCGGGGTCCACGACGGCGGCGTTTTTGTCCATGCTGATGGCTTCCTCGGGACAGGTCTTGACGCATTTGGTGCAGCCGATGCACCCGGCGGCGCATTCCTTTCTCGTCAGCGCGCCCTTGTCGTGGTTTTTGCACAGGACGGCGGCGGAGGCGCGGGACTTCGGCACAAGGCCGATAATGCCCTTGGGACAGGTGTTGACGCACATTTTACAGGCACGGCAAAGGGAGGGGTTCACGACCGCGACGCCCTCGCACAGCATAATGGCGGAATAGGGGCAGGCGCGCACGCAGTCGCCGAGGCCCACGCAGCCGTACATGCACTCTTTTTCGCCGCCGAACAGTTGGCTGGCGAGTTTGCAGGACGCCACGCCCTCGTACACCATCTTTTTGACGGCCTTGTCGGTCTGTCCCTGACAGAACACGACGGCGGTCATGGGCTCGATGTTTCCGGCCTCCAGCCCCATGATTTCGGCGACCTTTTTGCTGACTTCATTTCCGCCGGGGGCGCAAAGCCCGGTGTTTTTGGTCTCGCCCTTACTCAGGGCGGCGGCGTAGCCCGAGCAGCCCGAAAAGCCGCAGGCGCCGCAGTTGGCGCCGGGTAAAATCTCCTCCAGCGCTTCGGCCTTTTCGTCCACGGGCACCGCCATGATCTTGGACAGGACCGCCAGCAGCAGGCCGGCCAAAAGTCCGATGCCCGATACAAGCAGAACGGCAAATACGATCGGATTCATAGCAGCGCCTCCTTACAGCAGGCCGAGGCCTTCCACAAGCCCCGCAAAGCCCAGAAAACTCAGAGATACAATGGACGCCGCGACAAGCGTGATCGGCAGGCCCTTGAGGCCCTTCGGCACGTCGGCGGTCTCAAGCTTGCTCCGCACGCCCGCAAAAATGACCATGGCGAGCATAAAGCCCGCGCCGGCGGCAAAGGAGTTGACCATGGCGTGGCCGAAGCCGTAATGCTGGGCGGCGTAGCCCGTGATGTTGTCGATGTTCAGAATGACGACGCCCAGCACCGCGCAGTTGGTGGTGATCAGCGGCAGGTAGATGCCGAGGGCGTTATACAGGGATTTGACGTATTTTTTCAGCACGATCTCCACGATCTGCACCAGCGCCGCGATGACAAGGATAAAGACGATGGTCTGCAGATACCCGAGGCCGTTTGCTTCAAGCAGGGAATTGAGCGGGAAGGTGACGGCGGTGGAGAGCAGCATGACGAAGATGACGGCGGCGGACATGCCGACGGCGGTCTTGAGTTTTTTGCTGACCCCGAGGAAGGGGCAGATGCCGAGGAATTTGGACAGGACGAAGTTCTGCGTCAGAATGCCCATGACCAAAAGCGCAATGTAGAATTTCATGCGTCCTCACCCTCCTTTTCGGTTCTTAAGGCGCAGCCTGCGGCGTGCGGGCAGCCCTCGCACCCCAGAAGGTCGGCTTTCTGCTTTCCGTTTTTCTCGGCAAGGCGGTTGACGAGCGCCATGAGCATGCCGAAGACGAAGAAGCCGCCCGCGGGCAGAATGAACAGCGTCATCGGACTCAGGCCGGCGCTTTCGAGCCCCGCGGAAAAATCAAAGCCCGTAAAGCCTTTAAGGTCCACAAAGGAGCCGATCATGGTGTCGATGCCGGACAGGAAGGTCCCGGCGCCGAGGATCTCGCGCACGGTGCCCATGCAGAACAGCGCCGCCGTAAAGCCGACGCCCATGCCGAGGCCGTCCGCGGCGGAGGCGAGCACCGGGTTTTTGCCGGCAAAGGCCTCGGCGCGGCCGAGGATGATGCAGTTGACGACGATCAGCGGCAGGAACACGCCGAGGGATTTGTCAAGCGCGGGCACAAAGGCCTTGACGAGCATCTGCACCATCGTGACGAACGACGCGATGACGACGATGTAAGCGGGGATGCGCGCCTTGGCGGGAATGACCTTTCTGAGCGCGGAAATGACGATATTGGAGCACACGAGCACGATGGTGGCGGCGATGCCCATGCCCACGCCGTTGACGACGGAGGTGGAGGTCGCAAGCGTGGGACAGGTGCCCAGCACCAGCCGCAGCACCGGGTTCTCCTTCAGAATGCCTTTTGTGAATTCATGCCCCAAAGAGGGCTTTTTTGCGGTGTCAGCCATTATTTGCCCGCCTCCTTTCCGGTCGCGTCCTCAAACAGGCGTCTGGCGTCGTTGACCGCCTTGACGACGGCCTTGGACGTGATGGTCGCCGAGGTGATTGCCTGTACCTCGCCCTCGTTTTCGGGCTTGTTTTTTACGACGGTCAGGTCGCCTGTCTTGTCCTTGATCTGGTCCGGCAGGACCTTCGGCGCCTTCATGCCGAGGCCCGGCGTTTCGTTGAGGGTCAGGAATTCAATGCCGGTCACGGCGCCGTCGGGCGTAAAGCCGGTCATGACCTCGACCTTGCCGTTGTAGCCGTTGGCGGAGGTGACGAACACGTAGCCGACGGGCTTGCCGTCCTTGTCCTTGCCGACCCACTTCTGTTCGCCGGGCTCCAGCTCCTCAAAGCTGTCGGCGTCCGGCAGCAGCGTCTGCTTTGCCGCGGTCGCGGCGTCCGCCTCGATCTTTTTGATGGCGGGATCGGTCACGCTGTTCACCGCGGCCACAAGGCCCGTGGACACGGCGCAGATCAGAAAGAGGGAGACGGCGGTCACAAGAATGGAACGGAC
>CAMVBD010000123.1 GCA_947165615.1 uncultured Clostridia bacterium
AGGGCTCCGGGATCTTGAACACGTCGCCGTAAAGGCCGTTGAAGCGCACGGCGATGTCGCGCGCCAGCTCGAGGTGCTGCTTCTGGTCGTCGCCCACCGGCACCTGATCGGGATTATAAAGCAGAATATCCGCCGCCATGAGGATGGGATAGGTGAACAGCCCGACGTTGACGTTGTCCGCGTGCTGCTTGGACTTGTCCTTGAACTGGGTCATGCGGGAGGCTTCGCCGAAGGCCGTGTAGCAGTTGAGGATCCACGCAAGCTGGGCGTGCGCGGGCACGTGGCTTTGCAGAAAGATGATATTTTTTTCGGGGTCGAGGCCGAGGGCCAAGAGCCACGCGTACATTTCGACCGAGCGGCGGCGAAGATCCGCCGGGGCGTTGCGCACGGTCAGGGCGTGCAGGTCCGCCACGCCGAAAATGCAGTCGTTTTCCGCCGCCATCTGCCGCCAGTTGCGGAATGCCCCAAGATAGTTGCCGAGCGTGGGCGTGCCCGAGGACTGCACAAAACTGAGCACTCTGTTCTGCTTTTCGGTCGTGTTTTCCATAACGGTCCCTCCGTAAAAAATGTTTTCTAAAGCATAGCACAAACAAAGCCGAAAATCAAGCCCTTTCGCCGGACCGGTCCTTTGAGAAAACAAAAACAGATCCGCCGGATCGACGGGTCTGTTCTCATTTATTCCCGGTTTTCGTCAGACGTGTCCGACACGCGTCCGTATTCGTCCAATCGTTCCGACGCGTTTGTCACGGCGTCTCTGGCGGCGTCCGCCGCGTCGGACATCCCTTCGCTCACCTTTTCGCCGACCTTCGACGCGCCCTCGCTGAGTTTTTCCCCGGCGTCGGAGAGTCCTTCGCTCACCTTTTCCCCGACCTTGGACGCGCCTTCGCTGACAGAATCCAGCCCGTCGTCGATCTTATCGCCGAGGTCGCGCGTATCGTTCCGTTTGCAGGCGGAGAGCCCGCACGTCAGCGCCAGCAGCGCCGCCGCGGCGCAAAGAACAGGTTTTTTCATATGGTTCACCCCCTTTCGTGGGTCGTGGGTCGTGGGTCGTGGCTCGTGGCTCGTGGCTCGTGGCTCGTGGGTCGTGGCTCGTGACTCGTGAGTCGGTCGTTGCAGTGGCCTCTGGGGTCTCGCCTGCCGGCTTCGGTCGGCGCTTCTCAGCCTGCGGCTGAGAGGTCCCCACCGGGGACCCGCGCCCCCTGGTCTCTTACTTCGTCAGCGTTCCCCCGTCGGCATAGAGAAGCAGCAGCAGGTCCGCCTCACGCCCGGTCGTCACGTCCACGTAGACCAGCACGTCGTTATCCTCGGGGGTTTTACACAGGATTTCGTACGCCCAGACTTCTCCCCCGCCGGGTGTGGGGATCAGCGCAAAGTCCGTGCTTTGCGGCGTCAGGTCCGGGCTCAGTACGCCCTTGGCCTCGTCCTCGGAAAGAGACGGTTCCGGCGGCGTGCGCGGGACGTGGTTCATCACGTAGTCGGCGGCGTCCATGGACACGACCTTTTTGTCGGACAGCGACACGCCGACTTTGATCAGATCCGGATAGACCGTGTAGTCTCCGGCTGTTCCGGCAAAATTGAGGCAGCATATGCCGTCGGACGTAAAGGAATAGGTCGGCGTCATATCGGCATAGCCCAGTTTTTTCAAAAAGGCCGCCGCCGTTTTTTCGGCGTCACGCGCCGAGTAGACAGCCCTCCCCGCCGTTGCGTCCGACAGGATGCTTAAAACAAAGCCGCCGTTTTTGGTGACCGAAACGCGCCGGTCGCCCGTAGAAAATGATAGCACGGGAGTTTTCCTTCGCTGTCCTCTTCGCGCATCAGATAGGCGGGATCAACGTCGAGGGCTTTTGCCGCGACCGTCTTTGCCTTGGATTCGGACACGGGTTCCGCCGCTTTCAGAAGCCGGGACTCCTTGCTCATGATATGGTCGGAAAAAGGTCCGTCGTAAATCAGCGTGGGATAATCCTTGAGGCTGTCCTCCGTCTCGGTCGCCGCTGTGATAAAACTGACCCGGTCCGCGTCCCCGGCGTCAAGGTCCAGCAGCCCTTCTTTGATCTCGTCAAACGAAAACAGGCCCGCGTCCAAAAGGGAGATCATATAGGAAAACCGTTCTTTGAGGTCCGAAGCGTACCCTCGCAGGCTCGCGAGCGTCTGCCGCTCCCCGTCCGTCACCGTCTCGCCGCGCTCGGCCTTTTTTTGCAGGGCGGCGGTATACTCCCCGACCTGCGAAATAAACTTATAGACGTTTGAAAGCGGCGCGTCCCCCGCTGAAAGCGCGGCAAGGCCCGTCTTTGCGCCGAGCGCCTCGGCGTGCAGATCGGACGACAAACCGGCAAGCATTCCCGCCGTCCCCGCCCACGACGCCTTTTGCAGCGTGGTTTCGATCTCCGCCAGATAATCGCACACCTGCGAAAGCGCGCGGCCGCGCACCGCGTCTTTTTCATAAGTCAGTCTTCTGACCGTCAGGCTTCCCCACAGTCCCCACGCGGTAAAAGCGACCAACGCCGCCAGCGAAAAGGACAGAATGCGTATCTTTGTTCGTCTTTTCATTTGTCTCATTCTTTCGTCGTTTTTCCTTAGTGTGCGCGGCAAAACACCCGCTATCATTAGAAAAATCTGCAAAAAAAAGAGACCCCGAAGGGCCTCTTGCAAAATCATGTGTTTATGCCTCGGGCGTCTCGTCCGGCGCGGGAGCAACAGGGTCCGTAAACACGGGCTGCCCTGCGGGCGCAACGGGAGGCTGCGGCGCATAGACGGGCTGCGCGTACGGTTGTCCCACGGGCGCCTGCGGGTTTACGGACGCGGGACTATACGCGGGAGGGGCATAAGAAGGCGCCTGATTATACGCGGGTGCGGGTCCGTATACGGGAGGCTGATGATAAGCCGGCGCCGTGTTGTACGTCTGCGCGGGATTGTAGGCGGGTGCGGGCTGTCCGTAAGCCGGATTCGGATTGTAGGCGGGCGCGGCAGGCTGATAACCGGCAGGCTGATACCCGGGAGCGGCGGGGGCAGGGACGGCGCCTTTTTTGTGTTTGGCGCTGGAGACCGTGCTGACGATGGAGAACACGACGGACAGCAGCCGGATCACAATCTGCGAAACACCGGAAACGGTATTGAGGATCCCGAGGATCCGGATATCTCTGTATTGCCAGTTGTCATCGTAATAATAAGCGTTTGTGAGCCTGTTGCTCATGATGCTCAAAACGATCATAAAGGCAATGTACAGAACCACCGTCAGGACAAAAAAGACAGTCGCGGCGATAAACAGCCCCTTGCGGCTTTTATCGGACCGGACGAAAAACACGACGGCAAGGACGTACAAAACGACGGCGATCACAAGAAACACGAGACTGATGATGGAAAAAACAGACATGATCGATGCGGCAGTAGCTGACATAAAAATCCTCCTCTTTGATTATGAAACGGCGGGACAGAAAACCGCCCTGCCGGATTTCCGGTTTTACGCGGCAAAAAACAGAACGAACACGCCCCAAAGGAGCAGCAGGTGCGCGGGATAAAAGGCGTAGAAGACGAATTTGTTGATTTTCAGACTCCCCTTTTTGCCGTTGTATAGGATCAGCAGCGGGGCGGCCGCCACCGACCAGATCTCATAGGAATTGTATCTCGCCGTGGCGAAAATCTCCGGCATAAGACCGGTGCGACCCGAGACGTAGTGGAGTTCCTCCACCATAACGGACGCGCTTAAAATGACCGTGATCAGCAGGCACACGCCGACGATCCCGACGGCCTTGAGTTTGGAATTGGTCTGCAAAAACAGATAGAACAGGAATATACAGATCACGCCCATGGCGCCGTAGTCGGTTTTGAGCAGCTCCTCGGCGACGTAGGCAAAAACCAGCACGAACAGAAAAGACAGGGGCGCAAGACGCACCTTTTCGAGCAGCTGCAGCAGGGCGATGGACAGCAGGCCCAAAAACAGCGTAAAGAATACGTTTTGGTGTTCAAATTCGATGACGCCCGTCTTAAAGGACGTGCCGAACAGCGCCAGATCGAAGGGCACTTCCGACACGGCGGCAAAGACGCCGAGGCGCAACAGATACAGCCAGATGTTGTGCGTCTTTTTGGCGCCCTCCGCGATCAGAAACGCAAAGATCGGAAACGCCAGCCGCCCGACGGCACGAAGGACGTTCAGGCCGTCGTCCATGACAAGAAACGGAAACGCGGCGTCCAGACGCGCTTCAAAGACCACGGCAAAGTGGTCGATGAACATGGTGACGATCGCGATGAGTTTCAGGGTCGTCGCGCTCAGGCCGTGAAAGCCCGGGAAGGAAAAATAGTTGTCGTTTCGCTGCTTCGTCATAAGCGCTCCTTTCAGCCTTCTGTACCGGCTTTCGCGGCGTCAGGACCGGCGGCCAGACGCGCTTCACGCGCTTTGGTGACCTGCTCGGTAATGGACTCCATGTATTTGCCGTGGAGTTTGAAGCGGGTCGTAAAGACGATCAGGGACAGGAGGATAAACAGAGGCGGCACGGCGTAAAACACGAGTTTGATGGCGGTTTTGACCGCGGGAGCGTAAACCACGCCGCTGCCCGCGCCCTTGTCAAAACTCGTAAAGCCCGAAAGCCCCAGCGACGCGAACAGGATCACGGTCTGGATGGTATAGGCCATTTTCTGCAAAAAGGCCTTCATGGCGAAGGTGACGCTTGCGCTGCGGTCGCCGAGTTTGACTTCGCCGTAGTCGACGATGTCGGCGAGGAACACGGTCTGCGACACGAACATGGACGCGGTGCCGATCGACGCGATCAGGAAAAAGACGTTGAGCCCCATGGTGCCCGTCAGGAGGTTTCCGGTCAGCGCCATGCCGGCGTACCCGAGCAGCGCCAGAAGGAGCGACGCCTGATAGGTGCGGCGGCGGGAGGTGAACTTCATCATGACCGGGATAAACGCGAGGCCCACAACGGAACCCACCGTTCCGAACAGCGAAAACGCGGACTGGTTCGTATTGCCCGCCACGGCGTCAAAATAATAGTCCTGCACGCCGGAGGTGGTGTAAAAGCCCGCGTTTGAGAGCAGCGCGAACAAAATGAACACGCGCAGCTGGTCGTTGCCGCGGAACACGTCGAAAATTTTGCGGAAACTGAATTTTTCCTTCGGCTTTGTGACGACGTTTTCCCGCACCCTCGACATGGACAGGAGCGAAAAGAACACAAGCCCCACAGCGCACGCGGCGGCGGTCACGGTGTAGCCCTTCTGCGTCCAGTCGTAGTTGCCGTCCGCCTTTAAGGTGCCCAGGGCATTGAGCAAAATCGGGGAGCCGATCAGGACCACGCCCTGCCCGAAGCCGGAAAACGCGCGGGCGACGGTGGCAAGGATGCTGCGCTCCTTCGGGTCGGTGGTAAACGACGGGACCATGCTCCAATACGGAATATCCGCCGCGGTGTTCGTCATGCCCCACAAGACGCAGAGGACGGCGGCGTAGATATACAGGGCGACGGAATTCGGCTGAAAGCCGGGGTTAAAGAACAGGAAAAACAGCACCACGGCGTTCATGAGCGACCCCGTGACCACCCACGGGCGGTATTTGCCGAATTTGGTGGAGGTGTTGTCCACGATGGCCCCCATCATGGGG
>CAMVBD010000124.1 GCA_947165615.1 uncultured Clostridia bacterium
TAAAGGGAGGTCGTCACGGGGTTCACCGCGGCGTCAAGATCCGACAGGCCCTTTTTCATGCTCTGCTTTGCGGCTCTCGCCAGTTCCCCCGCGTCCTTGGCGGTCTTCATTTCCTTCCGGAGCCGGTCGACCTCCATCAAAAGGGCGTTGGCCTCCCGGCGGGCGTTTTCGCTGATGCGCATGGCTTCGCCCTGCGCTTTTTCGAATTCCTTTTGTCTCAGGTCCTCCGCGTCCCGGAGTTTATTCTCCGCGTCGCGCAGCTTTTCTTCATACTGCCGCCGCACGTCGTCGGCCGCCTTCTGCTCGGCCTCCATCTGTAAGCGGGAGCGCTCCAGGCTGTCCACCACGTTTTCAAAGCGGCGGCTCTCTTCGCTGACAAATTCCTTGGCGCGTTCAATGACGCCGGGGTCCATGCCGAGTTTTTCGGAAATGGCAAAGGCGTTGGAGCGCCCGGGCACGCCGATCAAAAGGCGATAGGTCGGGCGCAGGGTGTTGACGTCGAATTCGCAGCAGGCGTTTTCCACGCGCGCGGTCTCAAGCGCGTAGGTCTTGAGTTCCGCGTAGTGGGTGGTCGCGGCGATCTTTGCGCCCGCAAGGTGCAGGCGCTCGAGAATCGCGGTCGCCAGCGCCGCGCCCTCCACGGGGTCGGTGCCCGCGCCGAGTTCGTCGATCAGCACAAGGCTGTCCTCGTCGCTGTTTTCCAAAATCTGCACGATGTTGACCATGTGGGACGAAAACGTGGAAAGGCTTTGCTCGATGCTCTGTTCGTCGCCGATGTCCGCGAACACGTTTTTGTAGACGGAGATCTTCGATCCGTCGGAGGCGGGGATCAGCAGCCCGCACTGCGCCATCAGGGTCAAAAGCCCCAGCGTTTTAATGGACACGGTCTTGCCGCCGGTGTTGGGGCCGGTGATGACAAGGGTGTCAAAGTCCCGCCCAAGGTTAATATCCACCGGCACGACTTTTTTTGGGTCCAAAAGCGGGTGCCGCGCCTTTTTAAGGTCGGTGATCCCGTCGTCCGTGAGCGTGGGCACGCCGGCCTTCATTTTGTACCCGAGCTGTGCGCGGGCAAAAATCAGGTTCAACTCGACCAGGCTTTCGTAATTGTGTTTGATGGTGTCGGCGTAGTCGCCGCACAGGGCGGACAGTTCCGCTAAAATGCGTTCGATCTCTTCCTTTTCTTTGCTCTCGAGGACTTTGATGTCGTTGTTGGCCTCGACCACCGCCATCGGCTCAATGAACACGGTTGCGCCGGAGCCGGAGGTGTCGTGCACAAGCCCCGCGACCTCGCCCCGGTGCTCGTTTTTGACCGGGATGACGAAGCGCCCGTTGCGCTGGGTGATGATGGCCTCCTGCAAAAACTTTTGGTAATGGGAGGAGCGGATCATGCTTTCGAGCCGTTCGCGGATGGACTGCGCCTTGTTGCGTTTTTTGCGGCGGATGTCGGCAAGCGCGGGAGAAGCGAGATCGGCGACCTCCTCTTCGGACAGGATGCTGGTGTTGATGCGCTCCTCAAGCATGCGATTCGGCAGCAGGGACGAAAAATAGACGTCCAGCACCGAGTCCGTGCCGGGGTTATTGAAGCGCCACTCGTGTACGCCGCGGATGACCCGCAGCACCTCCGCCACGTCCAAAAGTTCGCGCGGGGTCAGTACGCCCCCGGCGTTGGAGCGGGCGAGGGAGGAATTGACGTTTTTCATCGCGCCGAAGGAGGGCGAGCCGTACCGCGCCATCAGCGTATGGGCGGCGCCGGTCTGGTTCATAAGCGCCGTCGCCTCATAAAGCGTTTCGACGGGCGTAACGTCCAGCGCCTCGCGTTTGGCGTCTTCCCCGGCGCACAGGGCGGAAAGCTGCTCTAAGATCTTGTCCAGTTCCAGAGCCTTGTGATGACGGTTGAGCATATGGGTACCTCATGGGCCGCGCTTTGCGCGGCGGGTGCACGGGCACACGGGTGCACGGGTGCACGGGAAAATCGGTTGCCGCCTTCGGCGGCGGGAGAACGATATGTAAGAAAAACGATGGGTTATCAAAAAGGCTGACGGAATACGGAACAGAAAAAACATATTTCCCATGTGCCCGTGAACCGTGCGCCCGCGCGCCCGCCGCGAAGCGGCAGAACACCGTGTGCCCGAGAACCGTGCGCCCGTGCGCCCGCAAAGGCGACGCGTCGCCTTTGCTTTTTAAACCTCCGTTCCGCCGAAGGGACGGATCTCGAGCACGTAGCAGGCGCCTTTGCCGAAGAGGGACTCGAGGCGGGAGATGTAGGCGTCGAGCATGTCGTCCGGGACAAAGGCCTGGATGGTGCCGGCAAAGCCGCCGCCGTGGACGCGCCACGCGCCCTTGCCGCGCAGCACGGATTCGCTCAGCGCCAGCGCCAAAGCGACCGGCTGATGGGCGGGGTCGGAGGAGGCGTAGACGTTTTGGTTATAGGTGAAGGAGGACAGGCCGGACTCGATGATCAGGGCCTTGAAGGCGTCAAAGTCGCCGTTTGTCAGCGCGACGCGCTGGGCTTCCACGCGGCGGTTTTCGGCAAAGAAATGCAGCGCGCGCAGCACCGGGCGCTCGCCGAGGGTCTCGCGCAGGGCCTTCACGTTGTCGAGCACGGCGTCCTCGTCGGTCTCCCGGAGGCAGGATTTGCCGAAGAAGCCCGCCACGGCCTCCATCTCGCGGCGGATGGACGCGTATTCGTCGGTCAGATCCGCGTGGTCGGCCTTGGTGTCGGTGATGACAAGGTGATGTCCGGTTTTGCCGAAGTCAAAGGCGACGGGCTCCACGACCGGATGGTCGGGATCGGCAAAGTCGATGGCGACGAAGCTTCCGACGGAGCAGGCCATCTGATCCATAAGGCCGCAGGGCTTGCCGAAGAACTCGTTTTCGGCGTACTGGGCGATCTGGGCGATCTCGACGGGCGAGATTTTGCCGTCGTTATAAAGGTAATTGAGCATGGTGCCGACCAGCACTTCAAACGCGGCGGAGGAGGACATGCCGGAGCCCTTTAAGACGTTGTTGACGGTCACGCTTTTAAAACCGCCGACGTTGTAGCCGAGCTGCTTAAAGCGGGCGGCCACGCCGCGCACCAGCGCCGCGCTCTTTTCGTGCTCCTTTTCCTGCGGCACCAGCACGCGCGTGTCGATCGTGTCGCCGGGGTAGTTTTCGGACTTGACGACGATGATGCCGTCGTCGGTTTTCGAGGCGCAGGCTACGGCGTCCAGATTGATGGCGGCGGCCAGGACTCTGCCGTGGTTGTGGTCGGTGTGGTTGCCGCAGACCTCAGTCCGTCCGGGCGCGGAAAAGAAACGCAGGTCGCCCTCGCAGCCGAAGGCCTCCTCGTACAGATCGGTCAGATGCAGATAACGGGCCTTTACCGCGTCCCCCGCGTCCTTGTACAGACGCACAAACCGGTCGTCAAAACGGCCTTCGCGGATATCAGTCCTCGTCGTCGATAAATTGCTCATAATTTGAGGTTCCTTTCTCTTCTTTTATTTCCGAAGACGTTTCCGTCTGTTTTCGCTTGTAGGAGATGGACAGGATGCCCCGAAGCAGGAAGAACGAGCCGCCCGTCAGCAGGGTCAGCGCGATCAGGGGCAGGAAAAATTTGACGCTCAGCGGATCGTAGACGTTTTGCCCGAGGAAGGAATAGGAGATGAGCCTCGGGATGAGCGTTGCGATGGAGATGACCGTATAGCGCCAGAAGGGATATTCGAAACTGCCGTACAGAATGCTGAGCGTCGAATAGGGGATGACGGGCACGGCCCTTAGCGCGAACAGCACAAAGGGATTCGCGCGCCCCTCGGCCTCAAACGCCGCGCCGATGATCGGGTTTTTGCGCAGCGCCCGGTTCATCCAGCTTTCGCCCATGATGACGCCGGTGTAATAGCGGAACATGATGTTGAACAGCATGCCGGCGGTGTTGATCAGAAAACTCCACACCGGCTCGAACACCATGGCGGTGATGATGTAGAGCGCGGGGAAGGGATAGGCCGGCGTCAGACTTCGCAGGATATATAACAGGAAGATGACGATGACGATCAGCCATTTGTTTCCCAGCGCCGAGACCATCGCCTCAAAGTCGGTCAGGAAGGTCAGATATTGCTGATACCGCTCCTGCACGCCCGGGAACTGCAGCAGGATGACAATGACAAGCATCACCGCCGAGGCGATAAACGACACGATCCCCAGCAGCTTGTAGAGTCTCAGTATGAATTTTTCCCGGTCTTTGATGCGATTGCGTTCCGCCAAGTGATCACCGTAAAGCCATAAAGTTTCATATTATTGTAACATATATAACGGGGACTTGCAAGAGGGAAAATGGAAAAAGCCCGCCGTACAGAAAATGGAAAAAGCCCGCCTGCAGAAAATGGAAAAAGCCCGCCTGCGGCGGCGGGGCAGGGGATTCGCCGCGAAAACAAAAAGCCCGCTTTCGCGGGCTTGGGGGAGGGGGGTCAATTCACGCAGACCGGGGAAACGAACTGCCAGACGGCGGTACCCGCGTCGTCGTAGCCGGTGACGATCTGTTCCCAAAAGAACATGCCCCGGTCGAGATACGGCGGCATATAGGGGTACCAGCCGAGATTGTGCGAGCGTACCTTGAAGGAGCCGCCGTCGGGCAGCGAAACGTCCGCAAGCAGCCGCAGGTCGTTCGGCACGGCGCCGTCCGTTTTCGGCAGGCGGTCGGTCTCGTTTCCGGCATCGGTTATGGAGAAGGGCGGAAAGTCGGTTTTCTCCGCGGACAACACGTTGCCGTCTTTGTCCAGCGTCGCTTTTACGCACACGGCGTAGCCGTCGGGCGACAGGCCGAAGTCCCCGTCCCGGCTCTGGGTCGTCACGGTCATGGTCAGCGGTGCGGTCCCGGTTTTTTCGGCGGACAGAAACGTGTCGTAATCCGACCCGCCGTAGGTCCTTTGAAACAGGATCCCGGGGTCTTTGCCGGAAGCGGCCTCGATCCCGATCAGGGACGCGTCTTCGTCGTTATCCTCGCCGCGCTTGGTGCCGAACACATAGAGTCTGCCGTCGTCGTAAAGGATGGTCTGGGCAAGATTGATGCCCGCGTCCCCGGCGGAGTCCGGCAGCTTGAAGGTCCACTTGCGCTCGCTTCCCTCATACCATTCGACAAAGACGCCGTCGCCATTTGCGGTCAGCGCCGCACAGCCCTCCGGCGTTTCGCAGGCGGCAAGGGCTCTGCCACCCCGGGGAAGGTAGTAATAGTCGCCGTCACGGTAGTCAATATACCGCAGGACCGCTTTGGTCTCTGTCGGTCTCAAGACGCCGTTTTTCATTTCATACACGTCGCTCCGCCAGGTTTCCTCGAATAAAAGGCCGTTTTGCAGATAAAAAACGTTTCCGTCAACGCGTGAAAGCACGTCGCGCACCCACGAGGCGTCAAAGGGCCAGGGAACGGTCCCGTAGTTTTCGGCGCGGGAGTCAAACGTAAAGAAATCCTCATACACGACGACCGTATTTTCCCGTTCGGGGGAATAATAGGAGGAGGCGGGACCGAGCATCAGTTCGGTCCAGGTCAGCCGCTGGTCGTTCGTCAGGACGCAGTGCGCGGCGTGATCGAACTTTACGGGCGCTTTG
>CAMVBD010000125.1 GCA_947165615.1 uncultured Clostridia bacterium
AAGACCTGCAGGCCGAGGCTTAAAAGCAAAATCTGCAGGCAGTCCTTCAGGCTGTCGGCGTCCGCCCCGCTCAGAAAGCCCGTGACGATGTTGCAGGGCATGACGAGATAGATGACGAGATCCGTCATGTTTTTGCGCCCTTCCTTGCCGAAGAGTTTGATTTTGTTGAACAAAAAGCCCAGCGCGGTCAGAAGAAAAACCGTGAGCTGGAGTTCGAGGAGTTTTTCCAAAGCGGCGCCTCCGAAACGTTCTGTCCCTATCTTATCACCCGCGGGACGCAAATGCAAGTCTTTGCGGCGTCTTTTTCCTTGACAAGCGAGGGCGGGCGTATTATAATAAAATAAATGTCGGGCAAAGCCCGTCTGCGGACGCCAAGCGTCCCTTCGACGCCCTCGGGCGATCCCATAATGAAGGGAGGATATTACCAAATGGCATGCTTTGCAGTCCCCGCAGTGGAAGCGATCGCCGTCACCGCCGTCGCTTACATCCTGCAGAAAAAAGAGGCAGCCCGTTCGCTGCAGGTCGTTAAGACCGAAGGCGCCGAGATCGAGGACAACAAGACCCCGTTCTCCAAGAAACTCAAGTGGCTGAGAAACCTTTTGTTCGGCGGCGCCCTGCTGCTGGCGTTTGAACACGTCTGGCACGGCGAGGTCGTACCGTGGTTCCCGTTCCTGACCGCCGTGCAAAACGGCGAAGCAGCCCAAATGCTGCATGAGATGGCCACCGTCGGCGTTTCGATGGCGGCGCTCATTACCCTGGTTTGGGTCGGAATGGTCCTTGTCACCAATGCTTTAGAAAAGCGCGCAGTCAAGCTGCAGCCCCATTCCGCGAAAAACTAAAGCGTAAGGAGCTGTTTCCATGACTTTACTGATCGCCGTTTTTGCGGCCGTCATCGCCACCGCCGTCTGGTACGTAAAGCCGGACGCCGCCCGCCACAAGGTCGGGCTGCTGGTCTGGATGTACTGGGGCGCGGCGCTTATGTGGCTGGTCGACGCCGTTTTTGAGTTTATCGAACTCAAGGCCGCGTACTTTACGCCCGAGCCCGCCGACATGCTCAACGACGCGTTTTTGGGCCTTTCGGTCGTCGCGCTGGCGCTTGTCGTCTGGATCGTCGTCCTGCTGGTAAAGGACCCCGACGGACGCGTCCGCGACGCTTTGCGCCGGAAAAAATAAACGGTATCAAAAAAAGGCCGTCTCCCCGACGAGGGAGACGGCCTTTGCCGTATTTTTGGCGCTCAGAATACGAGGTTCGACGCGCCGAAGAGATTTGTGAGCTGCATCCAGAGGTTGATGAAGCGGGTCTCGATCTGGGTCCAGAAGGACATGAAGCGGAACTTGAACATGAAGCCCGCATCGTCGCCCTTGAGATCCTTGTAGGTGTAGAAGGTGGTCTCGTAGGTATTGAGATCGTTGACGTCAAGGTCAAGCACACGGCAGCCGCGAAGGTCCGTCAGGCCGTAGGCCGCGACGCCGCAGGTGGGGACGTTGATCCAGTCCATGGGGAAGTCGGGGTCATGGTTCGGGATGATGAAGCTGTTGACGTGGTCGTGGCCGGAGATGCAGGCGAGAACGCCGCCCTGCGCCTTGAGCGCGTCGTACTCGCCGCCGTCGTCCTCGCTGCAGGCGGAGGCCTCGTTCATCTGCGAGCCGGGTCTGGCGTCGTCGGGCAGGGTGTAGTACTGGCCGTGGTAGTTGTAAACGCCGCCGCCGGGCTTATACTCGGTCTTTTTGTAGTTGTCGTAGATCTGCGGCATGATGATGTGCTGGAAGACCATGGACGGGACGTTGCCGTATTTTTCGGACGTTTCGCGGTACCACTTGAGCTGCGTTTCGCGCACGTGGTCGTAGCCCTTGTTGCCGTCGGCGGCATAGGAGCCGGAGTCGAACATCCACATGTTGAACTTGACTTCGTCGCTGGTCGCGGAGGCGTAGATCGGCACGTTATAGGTGCCGCAGTGCTCCAGCGCCTCGATGTAATGCACGCCGTCGACCCACTGGTCCTCGTCGATGGTCAGGCAGCAGGAGTACTCGCTCATGAGCGCGACCTGCTCTCCCTTGGAGTAGTTGTTCGACTGGTCGTCGTGGTTGCCGAAGACGGTCGCGACCGGCGCGCCGACGCCCTCGTCATACAGTTCCTGCAGCATATCCATGACGCCGCGCAGGGCCTTTTCGCTGTTTTTGGGGTTCTTGGTGGAACTGCCGTAGATGTTGTCGCCGGTCAGCACGATCACGTCGGGCTGCAGCTCGCGGATCGCCGTCTGGCAAAACTCCTTGGTGATCCCGGACAGGTTTTTACCGTCCTGGATGTCGGCAAGGATGAGGATGCGGAACTTGCCGTCCTCGGAGAAATGCAGGTGCGCTTCCTCCGCGGGGGTCTTTCTGGTCTCGGCGCTGACGGCGGGCAGCATGCACGTAAAGAGCATAAGCGCCGCTAAAAGCACGGACAGGATGCGGGATTTTTTCATAGGGGCTCTCCTTTCGGTTCGGGCGGCACGCCGCCCGGCAGTTTCCTTTTTTAACTGACAATTCTTATTTTAGCACGGTTTTCGGGATTGTAAAGTACGAAACGGAAAAAAGTTGAAAACTCTTTGTGAAATATGCCGATTCCCGCTTGCTTTTTTTGCGGCGTTTGGTATGATTAGAATAGAAGATTTTATTCAAAAGGAGGACGACGCCATGAAAACAGCGCTGATTGCGGGAGCCGGTCACGGAGGGCTTGTTGCCGGGAGGCGACTTGCCGAGGCGGGCTGGCGCGTTACGCTCCTTGAAAAAGGCGCGCGCGAGGGCCTCGGCTACGACTGGGAGGATACGATCCCCAAAAGGAGCCTGGAGGAGGCGGGTCTGCCCACGCCCCCGGACGAAGACCTGACCTTTATGGAGCAGATGTGCTACTTCAGCGCCAACAAGCAGAAAAAACTCGACTCCGGCACGGGCGTCAGTCCCTCCATCATCTACGCCGACCGCAAGGCTTTGCTGAAGGGTCTGATCGACAACGCCGAAAAAGCGGGCGTGGACCTGCATTTCAACTGCGAGATCTTGTGGGCGACGTATGAGACGACCCGCGTCACGGGCGTCGTCTGCCGCGAGGACGGCGAGACAAGGACCTTCAAGGCCGACCTTGTCATTGACGCCGCCGGGATGGACTCGCCGGTGCGCAGAAGCCTGCCGGCGCATTTCGGCGTGGAGCGGGAGATCAGCCGCAAGGACACCATCCACGTCTGGCGCGGCTATTTTGACAACACGACCGGCGAGCGCGCCGAGCCGCCCTATAACATTTACTTTTTCCACTGCGGCAAGCCCGGCATGGACTGGGCCATTACCAACGAAAAAGAGGTCGATATCCTCGTCGGCGCCTTCGGACATCTGCGGCAGGCGGACGTGGACGACGCCATCCGGGATTTCAGGGAGATCTACCCCTACATGGGCCAAACGCTGCTGCGCGGCGGGTACGCCGACCACATCCCGCTGCGAAGCACCCTGCCGGTGTTCGTCTATAACGGCTACGCGGCGGTAGGCAATTCCGCCTCCATGACGGAGCCCTTAAGCGGGTCGGGCATCATGCTGAGCATCCGCGCCGGGAACCTTCTTGCCGACACGCTGCTCTCTTCCGGCGGGGACACGACGGGCTGGGGGCTTTGGCCGTACAACCGCGACTATATCCGAAAGTGCGCCGAGCCCTATTACGGCGACCTGCTGATCAAAAAATTCCTCTCCGGGCTGAAGGCCGAGGACGTGGACTTTTTTATCGACAAAAACATTTTGACCGTCAAGGAACTGACCGGCAGCGGCGACCCGTATTCCGTCAAGGCGATCGTCGAAAAGGCGAACCTGCTGCGCCGGCCGGATCTGCTGCCGGGCGTCGCCAGACTCGGCGCGGGACTGGCGCTGCTGCCCGCCGTCAAGGCCGCGCTTCCCGAAACCTTTGAGTACCGCGACGTACAGCGCTGGCGGGACGCCGCGGGACGGCTGTAAAGGAGACGCCATGGAAAATCCCGTTTTTCGCTACGAGCGGTTCGATCCCGTGGAAATGGCGCGGCTGTGCCGCCACTATATTACGCATATGGTGGACGAAAAGGAGGACTTTCTCCCCTACTGGCTGCTGCTGCCGAACAAAAAGCCCGCCGAGGCCGCCCACTGCCGGGTGGACGACGCGGAACTGGTCGGTTCGTGGTACGAGGGGCTCAGTTTTCTGATGGACGTCCTTTGCGATCACGAGACCGGAAGGGACGTCAAGGAGGGCCTTCGCCGCCATCTTATGCAGTCCTGGGGCGACCACGGCCTGCGGTTTTCAAAGCCCTACCCCTGGACGCACACCCTGCACGCCTCGTTTCACGAGATGGGCTACATCCTGCCCGCCTTAAACGTCATGATCGCCGAAGACCCCGCGGACGAGGAAGCGCGCGCCCATGCCCGGGACCTTGTGCGCGGCATGCGCGAGGTGGCCATCGAGCGCAAAATGCGCTGCTTCTGGTCCGGGGACTACCCCGAGACGGAACTGCTGCTGGAATTTCCGAACGACATTTACCTCAAGGACGGCGGCTTCGATCTGACCCGCCACACCGGGCGCGGGGAGCAGGCCATCCGCAACGCCGTGGTGGTCCCCGCCCTTGTACGGTACTGGGAACTGACAAAAGACGACGCCGCGCTGGAACTGGCGACGGGGCTTACAAACTTTGTGCTGGGGCCGTCCCGCTATTTTTCCTATAAAATGGAGTACTTCGGGCACGTGCATTCCGCCGTGTGGTTCGCGGGCGGCATCGTCAGGCTCGGGCGGCTGACCGGAAACGAGACCTACGTCAAAAAGGGCAAGGCCATTTACGACTTTACAAGAAGCCTGTCTTCTTCCTTCGGCTGGGTGCCGGAGTACGCAAGGTGGCACGAGCCGAAGGAGGAGCACTGCGAGACCTGCTGCATCCGGGACATGATCGTGTGCGCCGACGAG
Source organism: uncultured Clostridia bacterium (assembly GCA_947165615.1). Taxonomy (GTDB): domain Bacteria; phylum Bacillota; class Clostridia; order Oscillospirales; family Acutalibacteraceae; genus RUG806. The sequence goes on from CAMVBD010000125.1 coordinate 4,943, forward strand.
CTGATAAAAGCCGGCTACCCCGCATACTGGGAGGATCTGGACCGCTTTGCCCGCAACCAGTTTGCCGAAAACCAGGTGCGCTACACCGGGTACGTCGTGTCGGACGATACCCTGCCGGACGGGGACGGCAAGACCTACCGCGACATCGGGCACCGGATGCTCGGCGGCTTTACGGGCGGCAGCGAGCCGAACAGCATGTCGCTGACGCGCTTTCGCTCCATTGCCGGGTGCTGCGTGGGCACCGCCCCCGCAGCCATCAAGACCGTCTGTGCCGCCGCCGTCACAAAGGAAGACGGCGTGTGGACCGTCAACGTCCCCTTTGACAAAGAGACCGGGGTTCTGTCCGTCCGCTCCCGGATCCCGGATGAAGGAAAGATCTCCGTGACGGCAAAGGCAGACGGCGCCTTCGGCGTGCGGGTCTACGGCTGGATGAAGGACCCCGTCTTTACGGCAGGCGGCAAGCCCGTGACGCCGACGGTAAAAAACGGCATTGCCTCTGTCGCGCTGCAGGCGGGCGAAACGCTGACGGTCATCTTCCCTCTGGAAACCGAGGAAAGGCCGGAGGCCGGGCGGGAGGAGCCCGATGCCGGGTGT
>CAMVBD010000126.1 GCA_947165615.1 uncultured Clostridia bacterium
GGTCGGTGCTTCTCAGCCTGCGGCTGAGAGGTCGCCACCGGCGACCCGCACCCCCGTCCGAAATTCTGTATTTTGCATTTTGCATTTTTGAATCAGAATTTCTATTGTACGATTTTCTCTCCGTCAAACTCGAACAGCCCGAAGGCATGCCCGGCGCGGTTGCCGGCGGTCAGCCAGTCGGCGTAGGCTTTCCGCAGCGCGGTGTCGCGGGGCATTTCGCTCCACGGGGTGCCGGTGTACCGCCCGAACACGCGCCAGTCGTTGTGAAAGCCCTCCTCTTCCTCCTCCCAGTCCACGATCTCAAAGTCGTCCATGAACCTGAGGATATTGAGGCGCGGGGGCAGAAATTCGCGGTGGCGGGGATAAAGGAGCCACGACCCGCAGCCGAACAGGACCTTGCCGTCCGCAAACTGGTCTTTGTAGTGCGCGTAGGCCTCCCTGTAGGAAGCGAGCCGCACCTCGTCCGTCAGTGGCACGCCGGAGGACGGGATGTGGAAGTTGATGTATTTATCGCCCTTTGTAACGACGCGCCCGCCGGTCATGACAAAGTCAAAGTCCCGGTCGTAGGTGCTCTCCTCAAACTGGAAGCGCCCATAGGCAAAGCGCGTCATTTTGAGAAAGCCGTTGTTCCACCCGGCGACGAAGGTGCCGGGCACGCCCTTGACCTCGATGCACTCGAGCAGCTTGCACCGCAGATCGTCCGCGCCCTTCCAGAAGATTTTTTCGTCGATCCCCCGCTCGGCGTAGCGGGCCTTGAGGATCTCGGTCAGGGTCATGATGTAGACGAGATCGAGCGTATACTCGTTGACGCCGTACTTCGCCGACAGATCCCGGATCCCGTCCAGCGCCGTGTCAAGGCCGATGGATCCCGCGACCATGTAATTATGGACCAGCGTGTCGAACTTCGCGGCAAACACGGGGTCGCCGTCGAGCGTCTCCTCCACGCCGAGAAGCACCTTTGCGGCGTCCGCGGGGAACGTGGCGGCAAGCGTTCGGATATAGGGTGTCAAATGCTGCATTTTGCGCCTCCGATTGCGTTTATCCTATTTATTGTAGCACGCGAAAAACCGAATTGCAAGTATCCGAACAAAAAAGCCCCTGATACCGGGCAAAAAAGCCCTTGACAAAACCGTCTTCTTGGTGTATGATACCTCATGGATTTACCCCCAAACCAAGTAGGTAAATAGCTAATCCGGACGTTCTGCGTCCGGGCAAGGAGATGACAGCATGAAATATATATACGCCGACAACGGCGCGACCACCCGCATGTCCGACGCGGCCGTCGCCGCCATGCTCCCTTTTTTGCAGGACTGCTACGGCAATCCCTCGTCCCTGCATTCGGTGGGGCAAAAAGCCGCCGAGGCGCTGGTCAAGGCCCGTGAAACGGTGGCAAGGTGCCTGAACGCCGACCCCAAGGAGATCACCTTTACCTCCGGCGGGAGCGAGGCGGACAATCAGGCCATTCTGACCGCCGCCGCCCTCGGCAGAAAAAAGGGAAAGACCCACATTATTTCCACGACCATCGAGCACCACGCGGTGCTGCACACGCTGAATAAACTGGCGAAGGAGGGGTTTGAAGTCACCCTTCTGCCCGTGACACCCGGCACGGGGCTTGTCACGGCGGAGCAGGTCCGGGACGCCATCCGGGACGACACCTGCCTTGTCAGCGTCATGTTCGCAAACAACGAGATCGGCACCATCGAGCCCGTGAAAGAGATCGCCGCCGTGTGCAAGGAGAAAAAGGTCCTGTTCCACACCGACGCCGTACAGGCGGTCGGGCACGTCAAGGTGGACGTCAAGGACCTCGGCGCGGACTTTCTTGCGCTGTCGGGACACAAGTTCCACGGCCCTAAGGGCGTGGGCGCGCTGTACTGCCGCCGCGGCATTCTGCTGCAAAGCCTGATCGAGGGCGGCGCGCAGGAGCGCGGCAAACGCGCGGGCACCGAAAACCTTGCCGCGATCGTCGGCATGGCGGCGGCGCTGGAAGAGAGCGTCAAAAACCTTGACGAAACCGCACGCCGCACAACAGCCGTCCGCGACCGGCTGATAAAGGGCCTTCGCGCGGTCGGGCACTGTGTCCTGAACGGCGACCGTGAAAACCGTCTGCCCGGCAACGTCAACTACTGCTTTGAGGGGATCGAGGGCGAAAGCCTTTTGCTGCTCCTCGACGACAGGGGCGTCGCGGCGTCCTCGGGCTCCGCGTGCACCTCGGGATCACTGGACCCCAGCCACGTGCTTTTGGCCATCGGCCGCCCGCACGAGATCGCCCACGGCAGCCTGCGCCTTTCCATTGACGAAACCGTGACCGAAGAAGACGCCGACTACATCGTCGAGCAGGTCAAAGAGGTCGTCGGATACCTTCGGAACATGTCCCCCGTGTGGCGGGACCTGAAGAGCGGGAAGACCGCGTTTATTACCGAAGAATAAAAAGTAACAGCCGCCCTTTTTAAACAAAGATAAAATAATAAAGATAAAAGATAAAATGTCGGAAGGGCGTTGCCCTTACCCATTTTAGAATGCGCGCTGCGCGCACCGCCGAAATTTTGTATTTTGTATTTTGCATTTTGCATTTTTCTCTGGCCTTCGGCCTGTGGAAACACGAAAGGAGTCAATCATGGCACTGTACAGCGAAAAAGTCATGGACCACTTCCGCAACCCGAGAAACGTGGGCGTCATTGAGGACGCCGACGGCGTGGGGGAAGTCGGCAACGCCAAATGCGGCGATATTATGAAATTCTATATCAAGGTCGACGACGACGTCGTGACCGACATCAAGTTCGAGACCTTCGGCTGCGGCTCCGCCATCGCGTCCGCCTCCATGGCGACCGAACTCATCAAGGGCCAGCCCGTGTCCGAGGTGCTGACGCTGACCAACAAGGCCGTGGTGGAGGCGCTGGACGGCCTGCCGCCCCACAAGATCCACTGCTCGGTCCTTGCGGAGGAGGTCATCAAGGCCGCGCTCAAGGACTACTACGACCGGCACGGCATCGCCTACGATCCGGAGCTGTTCCCGGACGACCACGACTGCGAGACCTGCGAGCTGTGAGTTTTTTGAGAGTCTGAATGGAGAAAATGAGGAGAGCGAAATGACGACGAGAGACCTGCAGGACGAGATCGTCCGTCTGAAAAAGGAAAAGGGCGTATGCATCCTCGCCCACTGTTACATGGACCCCGACATCACCGAGGTCGCGGACTTTGTCGGCGACTCCTTCGGCCTTGCGAAACAGGCCGCAAACAGCGGCTGCGGCACGGTCGTGATGTGCGGCGTGCGCTTTATGGCGGAGACCTGCAAAATGCTGTGTCCCGACAAAAAGGTCATCCTGTCCGCCCCTGTCGCCGGCTGCCCGATGGCGGACCAGCTGGACCGCGAGGATCTGATCGCGCTGAAGGAGACCTACCCCGGCTATACGACGGTCGCCTACATCAACACCACCGCCGACATGAAGCGCGAGGTGGACGTGTGCGTGACCTCCTCCTCGGCGGTCGCAATCATCCGAAAACTGGACAGCAATAAGATCCTGTTCGTGCCGGACAAAAACCTCGGCGCGTTCATCAAGGAGCAGGTCCCCGAAAAGGAGATCGCCCTGTTTTCGGGCGGCTGCCCGACGCACTACCGCATTTCCGTCAAGGAGGTGGAGGCGGCAAAGGCCGCGCACCCCGAAGCAAAACTGCTGATGCACCCCGAGTGCAGCCCCGCCGTGCAGAAATACGCCGACTACCTCGGCTCCACGACCGGCATTATGGACTACGCCAAGACCCACGACGACAAGGAATACCTGATCGCGACCGAAAACAGCATTGTAAAGCATCTGCAGTTAAGCTGCCCCGACAAGCGCTTTTACGCCGTCTCCAAGGACTGCGTCTGCCACAACATGAAGGCGACGACCCTGACGGACCTTTACCACTGCGTCCTCGGCGACGGCGGCGAAGAGATCGACCTTTCGCCCGAGACGATGACAGAAGGGCGGCGCTGCATTGACGAAATGCTGCGTCTGGGAGGCTGAGCCATGGCAAAAGCGCTGATCGCGATGAGCGGGGGCGTCGACTCCTCCGTCGCCGCGTACCTGATGCAAAAGGCGGGGTACGAATGCGTCGGCTGCACCATGCGCCTGTATGAAAACGAGGCCGTCGGCATCGACTCCAAAACCTGCTGCTCGCTGGACGACGTGGAGGACGCACGGAGCGTCGCCGCCGCCCTCGGCATTCCGTATTACGTCTTCAATTTTACCGACGACTTCAAAGAAAAGGTCATCGGCAAATTCGTGGACTGCTACTTTGCCGGACAGACCCCGAACCCCTGCATCGACTGCAACCGCTATATGAAGTTCGACCGTCTGTACGAGCGGGCAAGGACCCTCGGCGCGGACTGCGTCGTGACCGGGCATTACGCCCGCATCGGGGACTATAACGGCAGACGGGTCCTGCAAAAAGGGCTGGACCCCGACAAGGACCAGAGTTACGTCCTCTACCATCTGACCGCCGAACAACTCGAGCACACCCGCTTCCCGGTCGGGGAACTCTCAAAGCCCGAGGTGCGCAAAATCGCGGAGGCGCAGGGCTTTCTCAATTCCCGCAAGCCCGACTCGCAGGACATCTGCTTTGCCCCCGACGGGGACTACGCCAGAGTTATCGAGACCTTTTCGGGCAGAAAGAGCGAACCCGGCAACTTTGTGTCGCCTGACGGCAAGATCCTCGGACGGCACAAGGGCGTCATCCACTACACTCTCGGCCAGCGAAAGGGCCTCGGCGTCGCCTCTACGGCGCCCCTGTTCGTGGTGGCGATCCGCCCCGAAACCAATGAGGTCGTACTGTCCCACGGGGAAGGGCTATTCACCGATACCGTGGTCGTGCGGGACCTGAACCTCCCGGCGGGCGTGGACTTTACGGAGCCTACAAAGGTCAAAGCCAAGATCCGCTACCGCCACCCGGAGCAGCCCTGCCTTGTGAAACGCACCGGCGAAGACGAACTGACGCTTGTCTTCGACACGCCGCAAAGAGCCGTAACCAAGGGCCAGTCCGCCGTGCTGTACGACGGGGAATTTGTCCTCGGCGGCGGAACGATCGTGTAAAAGAGGCCAGAGGCCAAAACCGTTCCTGTAGGGGCCGACGCCCTCGGCGGCCCGACAAAAGCCGACCGGCGAGGCCGGAGGTCCAGTCCATGCAAAAAGACCCCATGCACCCGTGTACCCATGCACCCGTGTACCCGCGCACCCGTGTACCCGTGTACCCGCCGCCGCAGGCGGCAAAAAAGGAGCGTTTTCTATGATGATCTCAACAAAAGGGCGATACGTCCTGCGCGTGATGACGGATCTTGCGAGTCAGGACACCGGCGCCTATATCCCCATGAAGGACGTTGCGGCGCGGCAGGACCTGAGCCTGAAATACATTGAAAAACTGATGCCGGTGCTCACGCGCCACAATTTAGTGGAGGGCGTGCACGGCAAGGGCGGCGGCTACCGCCTTGTGCGGGCTCCGGAGGACTACTCCCTGGGGGAGATTTTGCGGCTGACGGAAGGGAGCCTTGCGCCC
>CAMVBD010000127.1 GCA_947165615.1 uncultured Clostridia bacterium
TTGTATTCTTTTTATTGTCCCGTTCTTGTGCGCTCGAACAGGGCCTCAAAGAACGCCTTTGTTGCGGTGAGGTCCTGCCCCATGCCGATGACGGTCCCGTGGTGACCGCGTCGGACCGGGAAGACGTTCCAGATCCCGGGCTCATATTTTGTCGCGGGGTCCGCTTCCTCTTCCGCCGTCAGATCCCTGTGGTCTTCATTTGACGGAAACAGGGCGGAGACGACGTTTACAAGCCCGTCGTTTTGGAACCACGTACTGTCGATCACGATCCCGCCCCCCGTCACGGACGTGACCTTCCCCATAAAGTACGCGGGCAGGCGCAAAACGCTCAGCATGTCGGGCGACGGCTCCTCATTGCCGTCGGCGCCGGTGACGGTGCCGCAATAGGCGTACGCGTAATAGTACACCTCCGGCACGGTCGGGATTTTGTCGTTCAGCGCCTTTGCACCGTCGGGCGTCAGTTCATACCCCGCGTAATCCTGCCCCGAGCCCGCGGATGCGGTAAAGGCCGCGAACACGTCGCGGTAGTTTCCGGTCGCGTCCGTAATGCCAAACTGATCGAGCATAAAATCGTAGGTCCCGGTCGCGGGATTTTCCGCGCCCGCCATGGAAAAGATGATGTTTGCCAGGAGATCCATCGTGCTCTCGATGCCGACAAGCCCCCCGACTCTGTCGAGCACCTCGGTCAGCGAGGAGCCGTTATGCGGGCTGCACAGGGTCGTGACCGAATGCACCCAATGGGTGTGCCCGCCGTCAAACAGGGGAGAGCGGCCCTCCTGCTCGGTGGCCCGTTCCGTTTCGTCCCCGTTTGCCAAAAGGGAGGCAAGCAGGCGCGCCGTCTCGCCGCCAAAGGAGTGCCCAATGAGATTCGCGGTCACGCTCTCGCCCCAGCCGGGCAGCATGGGCTCGGTATAGACGCGCCCGAAGCGGGCGTGGTTGTGCGCTTTTGCGTGCGCCTCGCCGTAGTCGACGGTGGTGCCGGTCAGTTTGGCGTACAGTTCGCAGGCGCGGTCCCAGGTGGAGGAGACCGGCCCGACGCTCGGCGCGACGACGGTATAGCCGTCAGCCTTCAGCGCCGAAACAAGGTCGTTATTCCCACCGCCCCAGTAGTGCGCGTGGGCGGCGGTCGCTGCGTCCTCGCCCCAGCCGCCGAGCCCGTGGATCAGAACATACGCGGGCGCAAGATCCTCCGCTTTCGGGGTAAGGTGCAAAACCTTCCGCACCGACGCGCCAAACGACCCGTCCCCCGTCAGCAGCAGGACGCAGCCGACCGTCAGCAGCGCCAGCGCGCCGACCAGTACGCCGACAAGGACCGGGATCTTCCGGCTTTTTTTCGGTTTGTCCGACGCGGGGACGGGCGCGGGTTGGGTCGGTTCTTCTTCCGGCAGAGGATCGGCTTCGGCGTCCGTCATTTCCGGGACGGGAGCCGGGTCGCTCTGTGTCAGCCCTAAGAGGTCGTCCGTCGAAACGCCGAACAGCCGCGAAAGCGCCACCACCTTTTCCGTATCGGGCACGGCGGCGTCCGATTCCCATTTGGACACGGTCTGACGCGACACGCCGATCTCCTCCGCGAATTGGATCTGTGAAAGCCCCCGGCTGTGCCGGAGCGCCTGAATTCTTTCCCCGATGGTCATATGCTTCGCCTCTTTATTGTTTGTTCATCTGTTATTATACGGGTTTTTCCCGCAAAACGCAACCGCTTTCGGTTTGCATTTCAAAAAAAGCACGGAAACCGAGGTTTCCATGCTTTGGCGGTTTTGTTCGGTGCCGGTTTACGAGACTTTGCCGACAAGGGCCTTGACGTGAACGCCCCCGTCCACAAAAAACTCCTTGGACAGCACGCAGCACAAAAAGCCTACGGTGCCGCCGATGAGCACGTCGGAGAAAAAGTGCGCGCCGACCATAATGCGGCTGAGCGCCACAAGACCCGTGAAGACGGCGGCAAAAACCCACAGCGCGATCTGTTTCTTTTTGGACAGCCCCAACACCGCGCCCAGCGTCGCAAGGTAGAAGGTCGCGGCGGCGCCCCGGGTATGTCCGGAGGGGAAGGATTTGTACGCGTCGGAGGTGCCGAAGGTAGCGCGCATCCAGTCCTTGTCCGGCTGGCCGCCCGCCACGTACCAGCGGGTAAAGTCGGAAAAGTCGCCGATTTTGTTCATGGCGCGGTAGCGCATGCGTCCGAAGGGGACCTTGAGCCCCTGCACGATGATCGTGGCGACGGTCATGGAGATGCAGGAGACCGCGGCAAAACGGATGATTTTTTTCAGCGTCTCGTCGCTGAAATTGCGCACGGCAAGCGTCGAAAGCAGCGACAGCAGCAGCGCCAGGAACGCGAACACGCCGTAGAGGTAGGTCGTGTCGACTTTTTCGGCGTAATGGCGGGTCACGTACCCGAACAGTTCATCCAGCCACATGCCGTACAGAACGGTCGCCCCAAGCATGGAAACGGCGGCAAACAGCGTCTGCTTCCAGCCCTTTTCCCAAATACGCAGGACGTACCAAAAGATGATCTGCGCCATCATGGCGCCGATCAGGTATTCGGGGGCAGTGCCGATGGTCTCAAAGCACGCGCCGAAGACGTTTTCGGTATAGTAGCGTCCGGGTTCCAGCACGTTTTTCGTCAGGATCTGACTGACCTGCAGGTCCGTAAAGGTCGCGGTGATCAGCAGCCCGCCGAAGATCAGCCCAAACAGGCAGATACGAAGGATCGTTTTCTTTTTCAAAGTCATGTCGTTTCCTCGCTTTCAGACGCGTTTGCGTTTTGATACTGTTGGAAGGTCTGCCGGATCTCATCCACAGACCCCGCCGTCAGATAATAGGTATAGGAATAAGGCTCGCCGTAACGCAGGGCAAAGGTTTTCAGCGGCGCGACGTAGTTCGTGGAGTCTGCGGTCGGTTTTTTGCTGCCGTCGTACGCGTGCCGTCCCGCCAAAAGGATTTCCGCCCCCGGGGTGAACACCCCCACGCCGTATCCGGCGTCGTCCACCCACGCGCACCAGGTCTCGGTGTTGCCGTCCTTCACGGTGTAATAGGCGTCCGGGTTCCCGCCCCAGAAGGGCAGATCGCGCTCGTAACGCAGCGTGTCGCCCGTCCACGGCTTTTGACCGTCGTAAAAGACAAAGGTGCCGAGCGCGCTGACCGCGTAAAACGCCGGGAGTTCCTGATGGCGCGGCGTCCACGGCGTATCCAGAAAGTCGATCACGCTGTTTTGTACGCGCACGCCGTCGTCGGTCAGGGTGTAGACGTTCGTGTAGTAGGCAAAGGTCGGCGAATTGTCCTTTGCCCAGTCCAGCGGCCGGCTGACGATGCAAATCGTCGTGTCGGTCTGTTCATACGCCACAAGCTTGCTGCGGTTTCCGTTCAGGTCGCCGCCCTGTACGGGGTTGTAGCCCCAGACGGTCTCCCCGTAGATCCCGTTTTTATAGCCGGGAATCTCGGTCGGGCCGTAAAAGGACTGCTGGACAAGTCTGCCCGTGTCGTGAGCGTTGAGAAGATTTTTGTAGGTCTTGTTTGTTTTGTCGGTCAGTTCGCCGATCGCGCCGCCCCAGTCCAGATTGATCCCGAGCCGGAACCGGTCGTTTTCAAGATACACGGTCTTTTTCGGAACGTCCTGTTTATCGCAATAAAAATCCGAAACGCTCAGAATACAGGGATCGTCTTTCCGCAGCGCCGAAAAGCGGACGCCGGTAAGCGCCGAGGCCGTTTTGTTTTCCAGAAACCCGTCCAAAAGAAACGAGGCGGTGGTCTCTTTTTCGCTCAGCAGCAATTCTTCGGTCACGGTCCCGTCCGAATTCCGATACGTGAATTCCACGCGCAGCGGCGCCGTCGCCCGGTAAGAAAACGTCAGCCGGTTGAATCGCCCGGTCTGAATGCCGGATAAACCGTCGGTCTCATATCCGTCCGTCACGTCGACGTCCGACAGGGACAGCGCCGGGATGGGAACGGAACGGTCGGTCCCGCACCCCGGCAGCGCGCCGAGGATCGAGAGCGATAAAAGCACGGAAAGCGTTTTAAGAAAGACCTTCATCGGGTCGCCTCCTTCCGTCTATCAGTGTACCACAACGTTCGTTCGTCCGCAAGACCCATTCCTTTCTGGGACCGAAAAATCCCCGCCTTGGGCGGGGAAGGGTCATTGGACTGCGCGGTCGACGCACTTATAATTCCGGTAGCCGGAGAATTCCGCTTCCATTTCGTCGGCGGTCTCCCAGCCGTACAGGGCGGAGGAGGGCGCGTAGCCGTAAGTGTAGCCGAGGTTCCAGTTTTCGAGGGAGGCGGCGGCGTAGTCGACTGCCGCCGTGGAGTCGCCCCGGAGCATGACGTCCGGGTAGCAGACCGCCTGCCAGAACGTGTGTACGCTGCCGTCCTCTTTGGTCACGGTCGTGACGTAAGCGTCCATCAGCAGGTTTTTGCGCCGCGCGTCGGACGAGTCGGCCTCAAGCAAAAAGCGGGCGTACGGCTTTGTTTCCCATGTTACCCTGACCCCGCGGGCGCTGAGGTCTTCCCACGCGCGGTCCAAAAGGATTTGGGAATTATGCCGCAGCTTTTGCGTTTCCGCAGCCGGCAGGTCGGAAAGCCTTGTCAGGGGCGCGGTCAGCCCCGAAACGGTGTAGGTCTTTTTTGCGGGCTCCCACCGAAAGCCCGGCATGCGCTCAGCCGTGACGACCACCGTGTCGCCGTTGGATAAGTCCTTGGAGGGGATAAAGCGGACGTCCCCGAGTCCGTCCCGGCCGTCGTGCCGGATGCTGAGCGTCCCGTCGCCGCTGACGCCGGAAAACGTGACTTCCAGCCCCTCGAAGGGGTCGGCGGTCTTTGGAAACAGCAGGGCGCGTCCCTCCGGATTGACGACAAAACTCAGAATGAACAGGCCGAGGATCACCGCGACGGCGATCAGCGGTCCTTTTTTGAAGCGCTTTTTTTGGGGCTCGGGCGTTTTGCAGACCGGTCTTTTATAGGGCTCCGGTTTTTCGCGCTTTTCGATCAGTACGCTGTGCCCGCAGTAGGGGCACGTCGCGGTCTTTTCGGTGGGACTGACCTCCATTTCGCCACCGCAGTCGGGGCAGGAGAGGGAGATGAGTTTGATCTCAGCCATAGTGCTTCCTTCTTTCAAGGGCAAAGAAAAAAGACCGGTTTTCGTCTTTCGGCGAAAACCGGTCCGAATCATTGAACGGGATGGGCGCTTCGTCGCTCTTATTTCTTGTCGGCGATCGCGGCCTGCGCGGCGGCAAGGCGGGCGATCGGCACGCGGAAGGGCGAGCAGGAAACGTAGTCAAGGCCGATCTTGTGGCAGAACTCGATGGAGGACGGGTCGCCGCCGTGCTCACCGCAGATACCGCAGTGAAGCTCGGGTCTGGTCTCCTTGCCGAGGGCAACGGCCATCTTCATGAGTTTGCCGACGCCGATCTGGTCAAGTTTGGCGAACGGATCGTTCTCGAAGATCTTGGTGTCGTAGTAGGCGTTCAGGAACTTGCCGGCGTCGTCGCGGGAGAAGCCGTAGGTC
>CAMVBD010000128.1 GCA_947165615.1 uncultured Clostridia bacterium
CCGGCGCGCGGGCAAAAACGGGACCGCCGCGCCCGCCGCGTTCTTCTCTCTGCGCCTTGCCCCCGACGGCAGCATTTCGTCTCTTGCGACCGCCGGAGCGGAGTACGCCGCGATAGGCTTCAATGCCCTGCATCTCTACGACGACAAGCCCGGCGTCTACGACGCGTGGGACATTTTGCCCGATTATGAGGAAAAGGAAGTCCCGCTGACGCTTCTGGAACCCCTGCGCCTGACGCTTCTGACGCCCGAGATCGCCGAATTCACGGTCGCCGAGGGGACCGAAAAAAGCCGGATCACCCGCGTCATCCGCCTGTTCCGGGACACGACCGCCGTGGAGGTCGAAGTGTGCGCCGACTGGCATGAGGAGCACAAGCTCTTAAAGGTCGGCTTCCCGACAGACCTGCATGTGTCCTCTCTCGTGACCGATACGTCGGCGGGCTTTATTCGCCGGCCTCTGCACAAAAACACAAACTGGGAGCAGGCTCGCTTTGAGGTCTGCAGCCACAAATACTTTGTACTGGACGCCGAAACGCGCGGGATCGCGGTCTATAACGACGGCAAATACGGCGTCGGCGTCACAAAAAGCGGCGTGTCGCTCTCGCTCCTGCGCTCGACAGAGCGCCCGGACCCCACGTCCGACCGGGGAGTCCACCGCTTCTGCTACAAAATCGAACCGCTGCGCGCGCATTTTTCCGCCTGTTTCGTGCCCGAAAAGGCGGCGCAGTACAATTCCCCGCTGGTCTTCTGCGACGGGCTCGACCTCCCGGCGTATCTCCGGCAGCTCGTCTCGCATGAGATCTTCGACGTCGCCGCCGTCAAGCGCTCGGAGGACGGCAGACGGACGATTTTTCGCCTTGTGGAAACCAAGGGACAGACCGGTCAAATCCGCCTGCAGCGAAAGGGCACCCTCTGCCACCTTCTGGAACGCCCCGAAAAAGAGACGCAGGTCCTGTCCTACCGTCCGTTTGAGATCCTCACGTTCTCGGTGGACGACTGACGCCACCAAAAAAAGGAAATCGCGATCCTATGAAAGAACGAATCGTAGATGAAGAACTCCGTCTGATCCCGTATTACCCGAACGACGAGGTCTCCCTCCCGTGGTACCGGGACCCCGACGTCTGCAAACAGTGCGACAACATTGATTTTCTGTACGACCTCGACCGCCTGCACGCCATGTACGGGTACCTCAGCACCCACGGCGACTGCTTTTATATCGAATACCAAGGCGTTCTCGTCGGAGATATTTCTTTGCGGGACAACGCCGAAGTCGCTATCGTCGTCAGCAAGGATTTTCAGAACCGGCGCATCGGCAGGCGGTGCGTCAAAGAGATATTGAATCTCGCGCGGGAAAAGGGCTTTTCCGAGGTGCGGGCAAATATCTATTCCTTTAACGCGCAAAGCCGGAAGATGTTTCTGTCCGTCGGCTTCCGGCAAATAGAGGACGAGTGGTTCGTTTACCCGCTCGACTGACAGCATAACAAAAAGAGGCAAGCAAAAATCGCCTGCCTCTTTCTTTTTTTTGTTCGTTAACGGAGTTTAACGGTGTAAAGCCACTGACTTTCCATGTCGTCGGGATTGATGGGCGGGAAGGAAAGGCGGGTTTTGCCGCCGTCATCCGAGAGTGCGACCGGCGCGTCGGAGCCGAGGAGGGCCGCCGTTCTGTCCGGCGTAAAGGGCACGGCGTCCAGCGTCACGTCCCCAAAGGGGAAGCGGGTCAGTATCGCGTACACGGCGGAGTCCTTTTGCGTATAGTACACGCCCTCCTGTCCCTTTTTGTCGTAGACCGAGGAGCCGTAGATCGCCTCGCCGTTGACCGAAAGCCACTGTCCCATCTGCAAAAGCCGCTCTTCCATAATGACGGGGATGGTGCCGTCGGCGGCGGGGCCGACGTTTAGCAGGAAGTTGCCGCCCTTGGAAACAAGGCTGACGAGCGTCTCAAGCAGCTCCTTCGGCCCGAGGTAATCCTCCACGCCCTCCAAGCGGTTGAGGCCGAACGAGCGCCCGATGCCCCGGCATTCCTCAAACGGGCGGTCCAGCACCACGTCCTCGATCTTTTTGCCCGCCTCGATCCAGCCGTATTCGGTGGTAAAGTTGCCGCCGAGCCGCCCCCGGGTCTCCTTGCCCCAGCGGTCGTTCGGGACGATGACGTCTTTCACCGGGCTTTCGTTATACAGCCACTGCAAAAATTCGGTCGAGTGCCAGACGGCGGAGGGCTGGTCCCATTCGCCGTCGGTGAAAAGCGTGTTCGGTTCGTATTTCGTGATGAGTTCTTTGAGCATCGGGTGCAGGTGCTCTATGGCGTAGCGCTCGGGGTCCTTCAGGTACAGCGGATGCCACCATTCATACACGGAATGGTACACGCCGAAGCGCACGTCGGTCTTTGAAAGCGCGTCTTTGAGTTCCCGGCAAAAGTCGCGGTGCGGGCCGACCTCCACGGAATTCCAAAATGGCGCATAGTCGCTTTTAAACATGCAAAAGCCGTCGTGGTGCTTCGACACAAAATTGATGTACTTTGCCCCGGCCTTTTGAAACAGGTCCGCCCACTTGTCGGCGTCAAAAAGCTCCGCTTTAAAGTCCCCGACAAAATCGGCGTATTTCCGGTCGCCGTAGACGCGTTTGTGAAAATCCGGCACGGTGCGGTCCTCGCCGCCGAGCTGCATGCCGTACCACTCCGCGTAGTCGCCCTTTTTGGTGTAGGCGGGGACGGAATAAAGCCCCCAGTGGATAAAAATGCCGAACTTCGCGTCGCCGAACCACTGCGGGATCGGCCGTTTGTTCAGAGATTCCCAGTTGTTTTCGTAAAGCATCCTGTCGCCTCCCGTTATTGTTGCTTTTATTATACAAGCGGCACGGCGGAATTTCAAGACGTCTGTGGTATTTTTGTCAGTTTGCCGGTCCCGTCTTGACGGAAGACAAAAAATGCGATATAATGAACAAAATGTGAATTCGGAGGCTATTTATGATTGATTCTTACCTCAAAGGTCTTGTGACCTACGCCATCCGCAAGGGAATGCTCGGCGTCGAGGACCGCGTGTGGGCGATCAACGCCCTGCTGGCGCTCTTAAAAAAAGACGACTTTGACGAGAGGGCGCCCGAGGTCGGCGTGGGGCTTTCCACCATGCTTGACGGCGTGTGCGACTGGGCGGTCGAGCACGGCGTCATCGAGGACGGCGTCGCGTCCCGCGACCTGTTCGACACCGCGCTCATGGGCGTATTGACGCCCCGCCCGTCGGAGGTCATAAAAAAGTTCAACGCGCTTTATAAAAACAGTCCCGAGCAGGCGACAGACTGGTACTACGACTTTTCGCGCGACACCAATTACATCCGCCGCGACCGGATCGCAAAAGACCTCAAGTGGCAGTACGAGGGCGAATACGGCACCTTGGACATCACGGTCAACCTCAGTAAGCCCGAAAAGGACCCCAAGGCCATCGCCGCCGCCAAAAACGCGCCGCAGTCCGGCTACCCCAAATGTAACCTCTGCCGCGAAAGCGAGGGGTACGCCGGCAATCTCCGCTTCCCCGCGCGTCAGAACCACCGCATCATCCCCATCACGGTCGCGGGCGCGGACTGGTTCATGCAGTACAGCCCCTACGTCTATTATAACGAGCACTGCATCGTCTTCAACGCCGAGCATACGCCCATGAAGATCGACCGCGCGGCGTTCTCCAAACTCCTCGATTTCGTCACCCTCTTCCCGCACTACTTCGTCGGCTCCAACGCGGATCTTCCCATCGTCGGCGGGTCCATTCTGTCCCACGAGCACTTCCAGGGCGGACGGTACGAATTTCCGATGGAGCGCGCGCCCATCGAAAAGCCGCTGTCCTTCCCGGGCTTTTCCGAGGTGGAGGCCGGCATCGTCAAGTGGCCCATGTCCACCATCCGTCTGACGGCTGCCTCTCCCGAGCCCCTTGTGGAACTCGCGGACAAAATTCTTGCCGCGTGGCGCGGCTATACGGACGAAGCGGCGTTCGTCTTTGCCGAGACTGACGGCGAAAAGCACAACACCATCACCCCCATCGCCCGCAGACGGGGCGAAAAGTATGAACTGGACCTCGTTCTTCGCAACAACATCACGACCGAGGAGCACCCGCTCGGCGTCTACCATCCGCACGCCGAACTCCACCACATCAAAAAGGAGAACATCGGTCTGATTGAAGTCATGGGGCTTGCGGTCCTGCCCGCACGCCTGAAAAACGAACTTGCCGCCGTGGCGGAAAAACTGGTCTCCGGCGAGGACCCCAAAGCGGACCCCCTGACCGCCGCACACGCCGCCTGGATGGAGGATATAAAAAAGAAGTATCCCGTCGTAACACCCGACAATGCCGAAAAGATCGTACGCGACGAAGTCGGCCTTGTGTTTTCGACCGTCCTCGAGCACGCGGGCGTATTTAAACGCGACTCCGCCGGCAGGGAAGCCTTCCTGCGCTTTACCGAAAGCGTCAAATAACACCATACAGCGCTTACACCGTCCCCGAAGTTCTCCGGGGACGGTATTTTTTAAACACTTTCCGGTAAATATGCAGAAAATATTCATTATGCCTTGAATATTTTAGGGGCTTGTGTTAAAATGCACCTAAGTATGTATATTAGGAGAAACCCGTATGACCAGATCCGAAGCGCGCGAAAACGCCTTTATCCTTGTCTTTGAAAATCTGTTCAATCCCGACTATTCTTTGTCGGATATGAAGGAGTTTACCGCCGAAAGCGAACTGTTTGAGATCGACGCGTTCACGGAGAGCCTGGTCGGCGCGGTGATCGAGCACGCCGCCGAACTGGACGAGACCGTGACCCCCTATCTCAAAAACTGGAAACTGTCCCGTCTGCCGAAAACGGTCCTCTCCATCCTGCGGCTCAGCCTCGCGCAGATCGAGGGCTACTGCGGGGAGATCCCGGCGTCCGTCGTCGTCAACGAGGCGGTGGAACTCGGCAAAAAGTACGCCACCGAAAAGGACGCTTCGTTCATCAACGGCCTGCTCGGCGCTCTCATCCGCGACCGGGAAGCAAAATGAGATCGCTGGGAATCGACACCTCCAATTACACGACCTCCGTCGCCCTGTACGACACGGTCTCCGGCAAAATGATCTCCCGCCGCAGGCTCCTGACCGTCAAAAAAGGCGACCTCGGCCTCAGGCAGTCCGACGCGCTGTTTCAGCACACCGTCGCGCTGCCGGACCTCCTTTCGGACCTTTTCCGGGAGGCGGACGTCCGGCCGGACCGGGTCGGCGTTTCGGTCTCGCCCTGCGACTTTGAGGGCTCCTACATGCCCTGCTTTCTCGCCGGCGTTTCGGTGGCCGACGCCGTCGGCGCCATCGGCAGCTACCCGTGCCCGCTCATCATCGTGGACATGGGCACCGCCACGACGATCTCCGTCGTGGACCGCGATAAGCAGTTTCTCGGCGGCATGATCATGCCGGGCCTTCGCGTCGCGGTC
>CAMVBD010000129.1 GCA_947165615.1 uncultured Clostridia bacterium
GACCATGTCGGCGCCGGCGTCGGACAGGCTTTGGAGTTCGTCCGCCAGAATCGAAAAATCCGACGCGCGAATGGAGGGGGAAACCTTGACGTTCATACGGGGACCTCGCTTTAATATATATCTATGTCAGTATAGCAGAGAACGCGGGAAAATGCAAGAGGGAAGAGGCCGGAGGGCGCGCAAAGCGCGCATTGAAAAAGCGAGCCGCAGGTTCCGGATCCTTAAAGATGAAATATAAAATGTGAAAGATAAAATGCGGAAGGGCTTCGCCCTTACCTGATGTCTAAAGATAAAATATTAAAGATTAAAGATAAAATGCGGAAGGGCTTCGCCCTTACCCATATTAAAATGCCGACCGCAGGTCCCACATTTTATCTTTTATCTTTTATCTTTTCTCTTTTCTCTCCATCCAATCATTCTCTTTTCTCTCCATCCAATAAAAGCCCTTGCAATTCCCGATCCCGTATGCTATATTAAATACTGGCATATTATTTTGGAGGTGATGGCGTGGATTTCAAGGAAAGTCCCTTCATGTACGGCCTTGCCGCCTTTGTGATCGGCTTTGTCGTGATCGAATCCGTCTTCTTCATCGTAAAAGCGTGGAAGCGGGGCCGACAGCTCGGTCTGACCAAAGAGACCCTGAAAAACACGGTCGTTTCCAGCGCCGTGTTCTCGGTCGCGCCCGCTTTGTCCATTCTGACGACCGTCATCGTGCTTGCGTCCGCCCTCGGCATCGTGCTGCCGTGGATCCGGCTTTCGGTCATCGGCAACCTTGCCTATGAGACCGTCGCCAGCGAGTCGATGCTGGAGGTCATGGGCTCGTCCCTGTCCACCCCCATCACCGAGCCCAAACAGTTCGGCGCGGTCGCGTGGGTCATGACGCTCGGCACCACCTTCGCGCTCATCCTCGTCCCCATCTTCTGCAAAGGCATCCACAAAAAGGTCGGGCACGTGGTCAGCAAAAACGAAAAGACCTCCAAAATGGCGGACGTGCTGTCTGCCGCGGCCTTCATCGGCATCATTGCGGCGTTCATCGCCCGCGCCATCTACGGCAAGACGCCGGACGGCGTCGGCGACGCGGGCTTTATGTCCATTGCGACCCTTGTCACCGCCGTCGTCGTATCCTTCCTGCTCGAACTGCTGTGCGAAAAACGGGACCTCAAAAAACTGCAGCCGTTCGCCATGCCCCTCGCCATGTTCATCGCCATGGGCACGGCGGTCGTGCTCAATCTCGTTCTGCCGGACAAGGTGACAGCCTTTACCTGGTGGAACCAGATGTAAGGAGGGGTACGCATGGCAAAGCAGAAAGAAAAAATGTCCCCCTATTACGAATCCGTCCACCGCGCCGGCCGCGTCTGGACCCTCGGCGCGCTCGGCGTGCTGCTGAGTGTGCCGGTCGCCATTTGTCTGCGCTTTAACGCCTGGCCCGAAATGAACGACGTCTTCAAGGCGCTCATCAAGGTCCTGCCCATCTATTGGGGGACCGCCGTGGTCGAGGTGCTGACCTACACGCCCATGCTCGGCGCGGGCGGCACGTATCTCGCGTTTGTGACCGGCAACATCACCAACCTCAAAATGCCCTGCGCGCTCAATGCCCTCGAAAACGCCAAGGTGCGCGCCAGCAGCGAGGAGGGGGAGGTCGTCTCCACCATCTCCATCGGCGTGTCCGCCATCGTCACAACGCTCATCATCGCCATCGGCGTGCTGGCGTTTTCGCCCTTCCTCGGAAAACTGACGGACCCCGATTCCGTCTTCGCCCCCGCGTTCACCTATATCCTGCCCGCCCTCTTCGGCGCGCTCGGCGCGGGCTACCTCAAAAAGCACTGGCGGCTTGCTGTCTTCCCCGTCCTTGTCGGCGTCGTCGTGCTGTTTTTCAGCCCGACTCTGGCGGTCGGCACGCTCATCTTCGTCACGCTGGTCGCGTCCATCGGCGGCGCGTTCGCCATGATGAAGCTGAAGTGGATCTGAAGCCGCACGTTCCCCGCGCGCCCGTGTGTCCGCGCACCGCGCACCCGTCGCCGCAGGCGACAAAAAAAAAGGAGAGAAAAATATGAACCGTACCTTCCGTTCCCTTGTCGGCGCCGTTCTGGCGCTCATCCTCGTCTTTACCGCCGCCGTGCCCGCCTTTGCGGCGTACTACAAGGCGGAGCCCGACGAAAAAGAGGCGCTTGTGGAGACTTTCAACACGGCGGTCAACTCCATTAAGACCGACATGCCGAAGGCCACCGTGCGCTACAACAACTATGTGCCGGAGGGCGGCATCGTCACCGGCTCCCCGTCCGAAACCGATCCGACCCGCCCCGCCGGGTATGGCGAGGAACTCGACGACATGGCGAAGCAGTATCTGATCCCGGTGCTCGAGGGCCTGTTCAATAACCGCTCGTCCCTGACAAAGAGTTTTATCATGGCTCTGCTCGGCGACGGCTCCGCAAAGCCCGAGACCGTGACGCTCCACGCCGGCGCGCCGCGCGACAACGCCATTCCGCTTTACGGCAAAAAGACCGTCAGCGAACTGACGGCGGCCGACGATTACGACATCGTCTATGAGGAAAACGATTTCACCGGGGACCTGACGCAGCTGGGTATCATTTTCCCGAGCGTCAAACTCGAGGACGCCAAGGACTCCTCCCTCTCAAAGGTCTTTTCCCTGCCGTCCGGACAGCTCAACCCCACCGTCATCTCCGGTCAGCCCACCGCCGCCACCGCACGGCTCGAGGGCGCTGAACTGACGCATTTTACCTTTGACAACGCCCGCGCCGTGGTGCGCTTCGGCGCCGACGGCAAGCCGAATTATTACGGCATGCAGATCGACTATCATTTTTCCCTGTCCTTCTACGACGCCATGAACCTGATCTCCGCCGTCCTCGGCTATAACTTCTATACGGCGGTCATCAACACCGTCAACACCATCATGGTCAAAATCGGACGGGAAGGGATCGACGCGGAATCCATTTTGCGGGACAAGTCCCTGTTCATCACCTACCGCTGCATAACGGAGGTCTCCAATATCGACTACTTCGCCCGCTGGTTCGGCGACGTGGACGATGACGGCGACGTGACGGCCGCCGACGCGCGCGCCGCGCTGCGTCACGCCGTGGGGGTGGAACTGATCGAGGCCTCCGCGGACCGCATTTACACGGATATGGACTTTGACGGCGCTATCACCGCCGCCGACGCGCGGCTGATCCTCAGGACCGCCGTGGGACTGGAAACCAAATTCAACGTCCCGCCGGAGGGCAAGGAGATCCAGATCGCAAGAACGGAGGAGCCCATCGAGGAGGAGCCGGACGAGGAGGAGATCCAGGAGGAGCAGGAGCAGTTCCAGGGCATTCTCGGCGGCTGGCAGCCGAACGTCAAACTCGAGGATATCGCCACAAGGATCGTGGAACTTGTCAATTCCTTTATGGACACCGCCGGCGAAGGCCAGAATCTGATCACGGAACTCATCGCCGCCATTCAGGAGGCCGTCAAGGAAGGCAAGACAAAGCCCAAGCCCTGAGCGGTAAAAATTGAAAAAAGACTTGACAAACCGCGCATATTTATAATAAAATAATTACTTGCAGCAAACGGCGGACCCGCCGCATATGAAACAAAGAAAGGAACCGTTCCACCATGGCAGAAGATTACGTCTATCTCCCCCAAAAAGAAATTGACCGCCTGAACGCCGAGCTCAAAGAACTCAGAGGCGCGGGCAGAAACGATATCGCGGAAAAGATCAAGGAGGCCAAGTCCTTCGGCGACCTTTCCGAAAACTCCGAATACGACGAGGCAAAGTCCGATCAGGCGCGGCTGGAAGCCCGTATCGCGGACATCGAGTACACCCTCTCCCGCGTCAAGGTGCTGGACGAAAGCAGCCTGACGCTGGACACCGTGCACACCGGCCTTTCCGTCAAGGTCTACGACAAGACCTACGACGAGACGGACACCTACCACATCGTCGGTCTGACGCAGGCAAACGCCGCCGAAGGGCGCATCTCCGACGAAAGCCCCATCGGGCGCGGCCTGCTCGGTCACAAGGTCGGCGACACCGTCGTCATCGAGACCCCCATGGGCAACGACGAGCTGGAGATCCTCGAGATCTTCCGCGTGCATCACGAACTGTAATTCTTGCTTTCCGTCGGGCGTCCCCCGGCGGAATTTTGGCTATTCAGCAGAAAGGAAAACCCACATGGCAGACGAGAAAACCTTCGCCCCCGCCGAAAACGAACAGTCCCTGTCCGAACTTTTGCAGATCCGCCGCGATAAACTCAAGGCCTTGCAGGACGAGGGCAAAAACCCCTTTGAGATCACAAAATTCGACGTGACGCATCATTCCGTCGACGTCGTCGCGGACTTTGACGCGCTGGAAAACAAGACCGTCGCCGTCGCCGGCCGCATGATGGTCAAACGCATCATGGGCAAGGCGTCGTTCTGCAAGCTGCAGGACCGCGAGGGCACCATCCAGTGCTACGTCGCGCGCGACTCTGTGGGAGAGGAGTCCTACGCCGCGTTCAAAAAAATGGACATCGGCGACATCCTCGGCATTGAGGGCTATGTTTTCCGCACCAAGACCGGCGAAGTCACCGTGCACGCCGAGCGCGTCACGCTGCTGACAAAATCTCTCAAGCCCCTGCCCGAAAAGTTCCACGGCCTGACCGATACCGACGCCCGCTACCGCCAGCGCTATCTTGACCTTGTCGTCAACCCCGAGGTGCGCTCCACCTTTATCAAGCGCTCCCAGATCCTGTCTGAGATCCGCCGCTTCCTCGACGCCCTCGGCTTTATGGAGGTCGAAACGCCTATGCTCGTCACAAACGCGGGCGGCGCGGCGGCAAGACCCTTTGAGACGCATTATAACGCGCTGGACCTCGACGTGCGCCTGCGCATTTCGCTGGAACTGTACTTAAAGCGCCTGATTGTCGGCGGCCTCGAGCGCGTGTACGAGATCGGCCGCGTCTTCCGCAATGAAGGCGTCGACACCCGTCACAACCCCGAATTCACCCTTATGGAACTCTATCAGGCCTATACCGACTACAACGGCATGATGGACCTGACGGAAGCCCTCTTCCGCCACCTTGCAAAGACCGTCTGCGGCACCGAAGTCATCACCTATCAGGGCACCGAAATCGACCTCAGTCGGCCCTTTGCCCGTCTGACCATGACCGACGCCGTCAAGCAGTACGCCGGCGTCGACTTTGACGAGGTCAAGACCCTCGAGGAAGCGAGAGCCCTCGCCAAGGCCCACAACATCGCCTATGAGGAGCGCCATAAGCGCGGCGACATCCTCAACCTCTTCTTTGAGACCTACGTTGAAGAAAACCTGATCCAGCCCACGTTCCTCATGGATCATCCCGTGGAGATCAGCCCCCTGACCAAGAAAAAGCCCTCCGACCCGAACAAGGTCGAGCGCTTCG
>CAMVBD010000130.1 GCA_947165615.1 uncultured Clostridia bacterium
GTCTGGTTATGGAAGGTGAAGAAGGTGCCGTGGTCGGTGAAGCAATCCTGACAGATCTTTCCGCGGTAAATATACGGTCCGTAGATGCTGTTGCTTGTGGCGTAATCGCCCTCGTGGGAATTAAGATAGTACACGCCGCCGAATTTGGTGATCCAGCACGCGTCGTTCTCCCAGCCGTCTATGACCTCGACCGCCTTCGGCTCTTCCGCCAGAGAGATCATATCCTCGTTCAGCCGCGCGATATAATATTTTTTGCCGACGACGGTATAGCCGAACATGATGTACGGCGTCCGGTTTTCATCATCGTCGATGAATACCGTCGGGTCGTAGCAGGCGGTATCCACAAGTCCCTGCGGCAGCAGCGGCTTTCCGAGCGCGTCGACGTAGGGCCCGCCGGGACCGTTTTCGCTGACCGCGACGCCGGTGCAGCGCTGCTGGTCTGAGAAATAGAGATAATACTTGCCGTTTCGCTCCGCCGCGTCGGTGGCGTAGCATTCCCGATCCGTTCCGAGGAAGGTGTCCTCCGGATGAAGCGTGAATTCCAGCTTCCAGTTGACAAGATCGTCAGAAGAAAACACGCGCCAGTCGTCCATGCGGTAGATCGGCTGCCCGGGGCCGTAATCGTGGCTGGAAAACAGGTAGGCCTTGCCGTCAAAAATATGTACGTGCGGGTCGCACACGCCCATATCGGGAAAAACGCGTCTGAAATTGCCGCCCTCTAAATTTCCGCCGCTTTGGAATGTGGCTCGGATCTCCTCGACGGAACCCGCCGTCAGGTAATAGTAATAACTGTGCGGTTCGTCGAACTCCAGCCCAAACACGCCCAGCGGGGCCACGTAATTTGTGGAGTCGGCTCCCGCGTCGGCGGACCCGTCATACAGATACCGCCCCGCAAGCAGCCTCTTTGCCTGCGGCGTAAACAGTCCCACGCCGTAGCCGCTGTCGTCCGTCCACGCGCACCACGTTTCGTTATTGCCGTCCTTCAGTTGAAAGGCGGGTTTTCCTCCCCAGAAAGGCAAGTCCCGCTCTACACGCAGGGTGTCGCCGGTCCACGGCTTTTCGCCGTCATAAAACCAAAAATTGCCGAGCGCGCTGACGGCATAAAACGCCGGAAGCTCCTGCTCTCTGTCCGTCCATGGCGTCCGGAGAAAATCCACCGCCGTATTCTTGACGGTCAGCCCCTTGTCCGTCAGTTTATACACACTTGTGTAGTACGGTTGTGTGAACATGGTGTTCTGCGCCCAATCGAGAGGACGGCAGACGACGCGGATCTCATCATCGCTTTTTTCAACGGCCACAAGCTTGCTGTTGTTGCCGTACTGGTCGCCGCCCTGTACGGGATTGTAGCCCCAAACGGTATCGACGTACACGCCGTTTTCATAGCCCTCGATCTCCTGCGGCCCGTAATAGGACTGCTGTACAAGACGGCCGGTGTCATGATTGTTCAGGAGATTTCCGTAGTCGCTGTTCTCTTTGTCCTCAAACCAGGAAAGGCCGCCGCCCCATCTCAGGTTGACGCCCGCCTTGTAATGCTCGTTTTCAATGAACAGAACGTCCTCCTTCGGCGCTTCCTGCAAATCGCAGGTGAAGTCCGAAACGCTGAGAACGCAGGTTTCTCCCGGAACGATGGGTTCAAAGCGCACCGAAAGAAGCCGCGACGCGGTCTTGTGGTCCATATAACCCATAAGCAGCATGGAGGCATGGCTTGCCTGCGAACTCAGCAGCAATTCTTCCCCAAAGGTATTCATGCCCTGCCTGTATAAGAAGACGGCGCGGACCGCCGCCGTGGCTTCGTAAGAGAAGGAGACGCGGTTGAATCCCCCCATTCCCGAGAAGAACGGCACCTTTACCGTGTAACCGTCCGTTATATCCACGGCGGTCAGATTCAACGCGGGAAAAGGTATTTCGTTTTTCATCTCGATCCCTCCTTGGTAAAAGCCCAAAAACATGCATACGGACAGAAAGAACGATATGATTTTTTTGTAGAGTAACGTCATAGGGGTACCTTTCTTGTTTCAGTAAACCGATGCGGCTCTTCCGGGGCAAACCGTCGGACCTGTGCGGCACTTTTATAAAAATACTAAATACAGTATATACCGGTTCCCTCAAAAAGTAAACCCCAAAAAAAGCGGCTTTACGCCCTGAAGCGCAAAATGAGCGTAAAAAAAGACCGGCTTCTCCCGAATAAAGTCAGCCCCGCCGGCGGCTGAAGATGGCTCTCCGCCGGCGCTCCGAAAGGATATAGATCCCTGCGCGATCCATGATGCGATGTTAGCCCTCACGTGCCGCAGGCACGCATCATCAGCGAAGCGACATCATTGCCGAAAGCAACATCATTTGCCCGACAGGGCAAACATCATTCAAAGAAACGCCTTTTGCCGTGGCAGACAAAAGACGTTTTTTTGTTGTGTAAGTCCGCCAAAATGATACACGTGCGTTGCGCGGCAATCCGGAATTTATCTTTCCAAAGCAAAACGTGCAAGCACAACATCGCCAGCAACGCTGTTTCAATCAATCTATTTCTATTTTAAAGCACAGCGGTTTGTCACTTTGGCAGCCGCTTGTTTTTATTACCATTTCGTTTTCGTTTCTCTCAAAGTCAAGTGTCTCGCCCGTTTCAAGCAGCATTACTGACTTCACCAAGAAATCGTGTGGATTATGCTTTTTGAACGCTTTGATTTTCACATCGTTTCCGTCCGGGCGCATCTGAAAAGCATACACGCAGCCGTCCTTATAGGTGAAACGAAAATCATTTTCGGTGTACTGTTTTTCCTCACTGTCCTTAAAAAAGCCTGCTTCATTATTGACATCGCCTTCGCCGAACTGCTTCCAGAAGGTGGTGCCGTAAATGCCATCTCCGTTTTTCATGAGCCAAGCGCCGATTTCAAGCAGCACTGCCGTTTCTTCTTCGGTAATTGTTCCGTCTGCCCTGGGACCGACATTGAGCAGCAGCATACCATTTTTACTGACGATGTCAATTAAATCGCAAATGATCTGTCTGCTGTTTTTGTATTCATTATCACTTGTGTATCCCCATGAGCATTTGCCGATGGCGGTATCGGTCTGCCAAGGGACGGGAGAGATATCGGTCAGCGCGCCGCGCTCCACATCAAAGGTGGCAACACCCGGCGGAAACGCTTCGTGCTTATAGTTAATCGTCACCTCTTTGCCCCACTCGGAAGCACGATTATAGTAATAGGCACAGAGTTTTTTCAGGTAAGGCTTGAAGGAGTGGTTGTGTATCCACCAGTCAAAGTATAAAATACTCGGTTGATATTTATCAACAAGCTCGCAGGTGCGTACCAACCAGTCCTCCAGCCACTCTTTGCTTGCTCCAAGAGAATAGGTGTCCGCTGTGGTGGCGTGCAGGGTGTGGCTGTCAAGCTCAGGGCAGTGATAGGCAGGGCCGTAAAAATCGCCATACTGCTCATCGTTGACATCGCTGTCAAAGGTTCTGCCCATATTCATAAAGAAATAATGTTCTGCCCTGTGACTTGAGGCGCAAAAGGTTAAGCCTTCGTTTTCACAGGCTGTTTTCAACTCACCTGCAACATCTCTTAATGGTCCCATGTTTTTGGCGTTCCAACGGTTAAACGCCGTGTCATACATTGCAAAGCCGTCATGATGCTCACACACGGGCATAACAAATTTTGCTCCCGCTTTTTTAAAAAGCGCCATCCATTCTTCAGCGCTGAATTTTTCAGCTCGGAACATCGGATAAAATCCTTGTAGCCGAATTTGTCCTGCGTGCCATAGGTCTTGCGGTGATATTCAAATTCGCGGCAATTCCTGTCATACATTGCCCTTGAATACCACTCGCTGCCGTAAGCCGGCACGGAGTAAACGCCCCAATGAATGAAGATGCCGAACTTGTCGCGGTAATACCATTCCGGCGTTTTATGATGCGACAGTGACTGCCAGGTATCCTTATATGTTCCGTTTTTGATAACGCTTTCAATTTGGTTCAGATATTCCTGTTTTGTCATCGCTTTCTCCTAAAATCCCGATTTGTCGTTTTCTTTTCATGATTTATTATACTCAGAACCGATGAACTTTTCAACCGGTTGCAAAGAAATAGAGCCCGCGTCTCCGCTGTTTGGGGCGGTTTGCGGGCTGCTGCTTATTTCACGTATTCGAGTCCTGTATCTTCGTACCTTTTTGCGTTTCTTTACAGGTGCAAAGAAACGCAAAAAGTACACCAGCATTTTCGGGCATTTTTGAGGGCTGAAAGCAAAAAATAGGGCCCCGAAACAGCCGATCGACTGCTCCGAAGCCCTATTTTGCTTGATTTTGCCCGATTTTTGCCCAAAATGCGAAAAAAACGTCTTTTGCCGTGGTAGACAAAAGACGTTTCTTCTTAAACTATGTGTAAGTCCGCCAAAATGATACACGCATTCGGCGCGATAAACCGAGATTTGTCATTTTTACAGTCCAATGAATCGCAGAGTTTTTCATCATTGAGTCCGGTGCTCAGACAAGAATATACCCTCTGAATCCGCGCACAGAATAGTAGGAATCCGCGCCGTTGTGAAAAGTGAAAACGGTATCATAGCGCCGTTCGCAGAACAGCGCGCCGCCCTTGCTGCGGATATCCTCCGGCGTAGCGATCCAGCTTGACGTTTTCAGATCAAATGAGCCGAGACTTTGCAGTCGACGATAGAGTTCCTCTGTCATCATCGAAATGCCAATCTCTTTCGCTTTCCGTTCGGCGCTGTCGGACGGCGGGTTCTTCGTGCGCCCGCGCAACGCCTTTTCGTCATAGCACAGGCTTCTGCGCCCGACGGGCGATTCCTTTGCACAGTCACAGAAAATGAGTTTCCCCGTCTTTACGTCATACCCTATGGTGTCAGGCTCACCGCCGCTTTCCTCCATCTTTTGCAAAACTGCGATGACAGCGGGAGCCTCGCGCAGCCTATGTTCCACCTCGGACCATTCCAAGTCCGGATGAAGTTCCTTGTGTTCTGAAAATCTCACTTTCAATAATTCCAACATCATGCTCACCCTATAAATCCCGATTTATCGATCTCATTATTCCTTTTCTATTAAATGCGATTACAGTGTTTTTTTCAATCCTTAGTTTAACAATTTATTATATCATGCGGAACGCAATAAATCAATATCCGAGCGTAACGGAACCGTTACTTCGGGCTTGATTTCGCTCTTTTTTTTCTGATTTGAGGTTCGAATCCATACACCTCAACACTTTTTACGTTTCTTTACAGAGCGAAGAAACGCAAAAAGTACACCGGCGTTTTCGGGCTGTTCCTGTCGCCGGAACCAAAAAATCGGGCCTCGAAACAGCCGATCGACCGCGCCGAAGCCCTGTTG
>CAMVBD010000131.1 GCA_947165615.1 uncultured Clostridia bacterium
CGTTGGGCTGCCAGGTCTCGTCAAGGACGATGCCGCCGGGCGTCACGCCGGTGTAGGAGCCGATGGCTTCGCTGGCAGTTTGGAACAGGACCTCCGTGTGTTTTTTATCCGGAACGGAATTGCCGTTTTGATCGAGATCCGTGATACAGGTCGGAATGGAGAAATAATAGACGTTTTGCAGGGTTTCAAAGCCACGGACCATTGCCACGGCATTGTCCACGTGCATGTCGTACGCGGCGGAATCCTCAGCGATCCGTCCGTCAAGCGGAGACGGCGTCACGGCGTAGAAAAAGGTCGTGGTCGCGCCGGTCTTGGAAATCTTCGGCGCGGAGTCGCCGGCGTCGTAGGCCGTCGTCCCGTTCAGAGGCGCGGACAGGGTCGTTACGGAATAGATCCAATCCCCTTTGCCGCCCGCAAACAGGGGAGACAGGTCAGAGGCGTCTGTGACGGCGCGCTCGGCTTCGCTGCCGTTTGCCATCAGTTCCACAAAGCGCAGGACCGTCGCGCCGCCGAAAGAGTGTCCGAGCAGATTGATCTTGTGTTCACTGCTGAAGTCCTGAATCAGCGGGGCGCAGGAATAATCCGCGCCGTAGCGCGCGTGATGGCAGCGTTCGCTGTGTTCTTTTCCGTAGTCGACGCGCGTTCCGGTCAACTGCGCATAGAGTTCACAGGCACGGTCCCAGGAGGATGCCGTAGGATTGACGGAGGCGCCGTGCGCGTCAATGCCGCGGGCGCGCAGATAGGTCATCAGATCGCCGCCGAACACACCCCAGTAAGGGAAGAGTTTGTAATAGAATTGATATTCACCCCAGCCGTCCAGACCGTGCACGAAAACGTAGGTGTAATCCGTGGACATCGTGTCCTTTTCCATGTCGTTTTCGGGGAGATTTTTTGCGGGGAAGAAGAACATGATAATACTCATGAGCAGCGCCATCAGTTTTTCCATAAAGAACCCTCCGTTTGAATAAATATCCAAAAACATTCTAACATATACGGCAAAAACCCGTCAAGAGGTATTTTCCTGTTTTTATTCCATATGTGCGGTTTTTTGAGATCAAAAATCAAAGAAGACTCAAAAGCCCCTCGACGTCTTGGTCTGTCGTCGCCCACGAGGTCGCGATCCTCGCTACGGTATGGGCTTCGTCCGGCTGCTCCCAAAAGCCGAGCGCTGCGCGCGAGGAGATCTCTTTGTACTGTTCGTTTGTAAACCGTAAAAAAATCTGGTTCGTCGGCGTAGACAGGTGCAGCGGATACCCTTTTTCCCGCAGCGCAAGACGGATCTTATCCGCAGCGCGGATCGCGGGTTTCCCGATCTCCGAATAAAGGTCGTCGCGGAACAGGGCTTCAAACTGGGCGCCGAGCACAAACCCTTTTGCAAGCAGGGCGCCGCGCTGTTTGATCTGTGTGAAAAAATAGGGGTGTCCGGCGGGATCCGGGATCACGACTGCTTCGCCGAACAGCGCGCCGCATTTGGTCCCGCCGATGTAAAATACGTCGCAAAACGCCGAAAGATCGGGCAGGGTCACGTCGTTGTCCGGCGTCGCCAGCGCATAGGCAAGCCTTGCGCCGTCCAGATACAGCGCCATGCCGTAGTCGCGGCAGACGTCTTTCAGGTCTTGGAGTTCGCGTTTCGTGTACAGCGTTCCGTACTCGGTCGGCTGCGACACATAAACCATGGCGGGACGCACCGTGTGCGCCCGGTTTTCGTCCTTCGACCATTGCTCCATAAATAAGCGTACGGCTTTTGCGGAGAGTTTTCCGGCATCTCCCGGCAGCAGCAGGACTTTGTGCCCGGTCAACTCGATGGCGCCGGCCTCGTGTCCGTTGATGTGCCCTGTCTCAGCGGCAAAAACAGCTTCATGGCTCTGTAAAAACGCCGATATGACGGTCAGATTCGCCTGCGTGCCGCCTGACAGAAAGTGGATCGCCGCGGTGGGACAGTCCGCTGCCTTTCGGATGCGCGCCCTTGCGCTTTCACACAGATCGTCGGTGCCGTAGCCCGTGAATGCGATCGTATTGACTTCCTGCAGCAGACGCAAAACAGAAGGATGCGCGGCATAAACGTAATCGGAAGCAAAATTCGGTTTATTCATAATGATAACAACTCTTTTTCCGGTTCGGTCAGGCTTTCTTCTCAAATCTTGCCCGGTGTTCGGCGTCGGTGCCGGGCTGCTGGAT
This sequence comes from uncultured Clostridia bacterium, assembly GCA_947165615.1. Taxonomy (GTDB): domain Bacteria; phylum Bacillota; class Clostridia; order Oscillospirales; family Acutalibacteraceae; genus RUG806. The sequence goes on from CAMVBD010000131.1 coordinate 2,179, forward strand.
CTCGCCGGCTTTTTCGAGGCTCATCTTGGTAAGCAGCGGACCGACCAGTTCATAGACGAGTACGCTGAACAGAACGATATTGCGGATCATGCCGAGGGCCTGCGCCGAAACCACCATGCCGAGGGCAACGCCTGCCTGCGGGAAAAGGGTCACGCCGAGGTATTTGCGTACAAGCGGCGGGCACTTCATAACGGAGGAGGAGAATCTGGCGCCGAAATACTTGCCGAGACAGCGTACAAGAATATAGACCACGCCGATGAGGATGACCGACAGAGACTTGAAAACGGTAAGTTCCAGCTGCGCGCCGGACAGTACGAAGAAGACGGTGTAAAGCGGGGACGTCCACTGCTCGCTTCTCTTCATAATATCGACAGAATACTCGCTCATATTGCAAAAGATCGTACCGAGCATCATGCAGACGAGAAGGGAAGAAAAGCCGATCCTGACTTCCCCGATCCGGAATTCCAGCCCCGCCAGCGCGATCGTCATCAATACAAAGGCGATGGTCAGCGCAAGACGGTTTTTGTTGGAGAAGAAAAGTTTTTCAACATAGGTCAGTACGACGCCCATGATGCTGCCGAGGATCAGCGAACAGACGATCTCAATCAGGGGGTTGAGGACCACGGACACAAGACTGACGCTGCCGCCCTGCATGGCCTGCGCCACGCCGAACGAAACGGCAAACAGGACAAGACCCACCGCGTCGTCCAGAGCGACGATGGGCAGAAGCAGATCCGTAAGCGCGCCCTTTGCTTTATACTGACGCACGACCATCAGCGTCGCGGCAGGGGCTGTAGCGGAAGCAATGGCGCCAAGCGTGATGGCGACGGTCAGAGGGAGTTTTTCTTCACCGAGAATAAAATGCAAGCCGATGAGCGCAGCGTCCACCAAAAGCGTCGCCGTGTCCGCCTGCAGAATACCGATCACCGTGGCGGTTTTCCCGGTGTGTCTGAGTTGTCCGAGGCGGAATTCGTTGCCGATGTCAAACGCAATAAAACCAAGCGCGCAGTTGGAAAGAAAACTGACTTCTTTGATCTGGTCCATGGTCGCAAAGCCGAGACCGGGAATGTTCAGTCTGCCGAGAGCAAAAGGACCGACAAGGACGCCGGCGATCAAAAAAGCCGTGACGTCCGGAAGTTTGAGCCGGAGGACTTTAAACAGACGGGTCATCATAAGACCGGCAAACAGCGCGACGGCGGAAGATAATAAAAGATTCATAAAAAGGAACTCCTTTGGAGCGTTGTTACAGCGCAAACTTTAATGAGTTTTAATTATAGTACAGTTTTTTTACAAATGCAAGAGTTTTTCAGGTTCATCTTCCGAACGGATGATCCGGAAGAAAATGAGTGTTGCTTTTCCTGATATAATATGATAAAATAATAATAATTTTATTTTAGAAGGAGGCGGCGTATGGCAGAACTCTTTGCGTCTTTCGGCTCTGCGATCATATCCGTTTCGGCGGCCGTACTGCGTCGCCTGTTCCGGGTCCTTTGGTTTCCCTTTGCTTTGTTCTGGCGTTTTCTGCGCTTTATCGGAAAAAAGATCGCGCGTTTTGCCGCCGCCTCTTTCCACGCGGCAACAGACGACCAGCGCTTTTTTACGGGCAGGCTCTACCGTTCTGTCAAAACGCTCGCCGCAACGCTCGTCACACATCCCGGCTCCTTTTTCCCCGTATTGTTCTATTATATCCGCCGGGGGCTCAGCCAATATAAAAAATTCGTCCGGTACGTTATCATGCTTATGGTCCCGGCGGCCGCCGCGGCGGTTCTGGTCTTTACCGTCCGGTATTACGCCGTTCGTTCGATTGCGCTCAAATTGACGTATCAGGGAGAAGTGCTGGGCTACGTGCGCTCCGAAGACGAATACCTGCTCGCGCGGCAGGAAGCCGTAGAACGGCTGACGTCCGGCGCGGGCGACAAAGCAGCCGCTTGGAACTCGCTGCCGGAAGCGCAGGAGAGCAGCGAGCTTGTGACAGAAGACCGCTATGTTTCCGTCCGGGACCTTTCAAAACGGCTGGTCGAACACTCGTCGCTCAAAACGGTCCGGGCCTGCGGTGTGTATATCAACGGAGAATTCCTCTGCGCGGTGCAGAATGAAAGTGACGCCAGACGCGTATTCGCGGGCATTTTGTCCGATAATACGGATCCAGAGGAAGAGGGCGTCACCGCCTTCGCGGAAGAGATCGATTACGTGCAGGGGCTGTATCCGGAAAATGCCGCCGCCATTTGGGATTCGCAGGCGTTGGAAACACTGTTGCGCTCCGCCAGAGAAAACGACGTGTACTATACGGCTCGGGAAGGCGACACGCCCGCCGAGGTCGCCGAAAAATACAGCCTGTCGCTGACGGAATTCCATTCGCTGAATCCGGACGTCGCAGCGGACGCCGAAACGCTGACGCCGGGCACGCGGCTTCTCGTATTCAAGGCGGATGATTTTCTGACCGTCAAAACGGTGCGGACGGAGATCGTCAACGTTGATACCGAATTTGAGACGGTCGAGATCCCGACGGACGTTATGTATCTCGGCACGTCCCGCACGGTCGTACAGGGGGTGCGGGGATACGATCAGGTCACAAAACTTGTGACCGTCGTGGACGGACAGCGGGTCAGCGAAACGGAAGTCTCCCGCATCACGGTCAAAGAGCCGGTCGCCGCCCGCGTGCAGATCGGGACCCGCGCGCTGGACGATCGGTCTTACCAGCCTGTCCCAAACGTCGGCGGAATCCTGCTGTGGCCTGCCATCGGGCCCGACCGCATCAATTCCGATTACGCTTGGCGCTGGGGAAAACTTCACGCCGGACTTGACATCGGTTCCACTTACGGGACGTCCCTCGGTAAGACAGTCATCGCCGCGGCGGAGGGCACCGTTGTCGTTGCAGGCGTCCATTCGTCCTACGGCTATTATGTCCGTATCGACCACGGCAACGGCATGGAAACGCTTTATGCGCACTGTGTCGCAGGGTCGCTGCTTGTTAACGTCGGCGAACACGTCTACGCCGGGCAGCCCATTGCGCAAGTCGGACAGACCGGCTTTGCTACCGGTCCGCACCTGCATTTTGAAGTGATTATCAACGGCAGCCGGGTCGATCCGAAGCCGTATCTCGGAT
>CAMVBD010000132.1 GCA_947165615.1 uncultured Clostridia bacterium
CGGCTGTAACCGTTTCTGCACCTACTGCATCATCCCGTATGCCCGCGGTCGCGTGAGATCAAAGACGCTGGATACTCTGCGAGAAGAGGCAGTGACGCTTGCGAAGAACGGCTTTAAGGAAGTCGTGCTGGTGGGTATCAATCTCAGTGCCTACGGTCAGGAACTCGGTTTGGGTATCGACGACGCTGTTCATGCCGTTTGCGAGATCGATGGGATCGAGCGCGTTCGCGGGCAGGCCGCTGCTCCCAAGCAGGGACGGGATCTGGGCCTTGTTGAGTTTTACGGCGTCATACGCCCAGCGGAAGATGACGAGGAAGGCTTCGGTCACGTTCGGCGTGAAGTTTCCGACGTCGCCGCTGCCGCAGGCGGCGAGTTCGGACAGGCGAACCTCCGGCAGTTTGAGGTCCGCGCCGCCGATGTTGACGTTTTGCAGCATGGTCGTCAGGTCCGAAGCGGAAGAGAACAGATCCGTGTTTTCGACGAGTTTGTCGACGCCCGTCAGGGAGATGAGACCGACGCGGACTTTCAGCGGTTCAATGAGCGTGGTGACGGCGTTTTTGAGGCCGTCGTGCTCAAGGTAGTTCGCAAGGCCCGGCAGACGGGTCGAAAGTTCCGTCACGGGAGCCGCCGCAATGGCGTCGAGCGCCGTAAATGCCATATCGAGGACGTTGCCGAACATGTTAAGGCGGCTTTCCTTTGCCGAGGCCGTAAAGTCCGCCTGACTCATGATGTTCGTGACGCCGAGGGTCTTGAGCAGCGGCACGACGGCGTTTTCATAGCCGTTTGCGCCCTGCACCGCCACCACGGCGTTTAAGGTGTACCTGCCCCCGCAGAGAAGCGTGAAAAGCAGTTCGTACATCGGTGTAAAAACGGCGCCGAGAGCATACTTGAGATCGTCTTTCTGACGCAGGTTCCAGCGCGGCGCGAAGGACTCCGTCAGCACGGCGTTCCAGTCGGTATTGTCGCCGAGGGCGGCCTGCACCTCGGGGAAATTGTAAAGATTGGCCTTGACCGTCTGCACGCGGATGTCGACGCCGAGGGTATTCATGGTGGACTGCTGCTCGGCCATGGCCTTGTACACGCCCGTAAAGACGCCGTTCATCAGGTCGTCGGACAAAAGCGCGGCTTCGATCTCCTTGCCGAGCCCCCCGCGGTCCTTCATGGCGGCGGTCAGCAGTTTATCGAGTTTCGGGATCAGGGAGCGGACTTCCGCTTCGCTGACGCCGGCAGGCAGCGCCGCCAAAGCCGTCGGCACAAAGCAGGCGGCAAGCAGAAGCACGGCCAAAAACACGGCCGCAAAACGTTTGACGTTCGTTTTCATTCCGTTTTCTCCCTTCCCGCCGCGGCGCCGCCGCGGATGACGCTTAACGCGGCGTCAATCAGCATCGGCCGCAGGTCTTCCAGACCGAAAGGCTTTTTGTAAGTAATGGCGTCGTAGGCCACGGCGTCGATCATTTCAAAGACGATGTAGGCCGTCCGGTCAAGCGACGCCTGCGTGTATCCCTCTTCCAAAAAGCGGTCCGTAACGCTGTGGTACAGCGCCTCGGCGTCGTCGTCGTTGAAGTGCGGAAAACTCGTCAGACACGCGGACATATTCTTGTTGACGACCGTGAGCAGTTCTTTGCGCTCGACCATAAAGTCGATGAGCGCGTCGAGAAAGACGCGGGCGTAGGACTCTATGTCCGGCGCCTTTGCCGCCCGTTCGGCGGCCTGGCGTATCATTTCCTTCATGGATTCGCCGCTTTTTAAGAAGATCAGCTGCTCGATGAGATCGCTTTTGTCCTTGAAATACAGATAAAAGGTCCCTCTGGCGATCCCGGCGGCCTTGACGATGTCGTCCACCGCCGTATTATAAATGTTTTTATCCCGGAACAGGGCGTAGGCGCTTTCGATGATGCGCCGCTTTTTTTCCAGTTTTTTTTGTTGATCGACCGGCATAAGACACCTCCGTTTGCAGTGTCCGGTTTTCGACAGATCCCGGAAAAACGGGGGATTCTGAAGAAAACCTTAAAAAATTGACAATTTGTCACTTTTATAAATACGGCTTATACTATCAGAAAAATGACAAAGTGTCAACACCTTTTTTCAAAGTTTTTCGTTTTTTATCTTTTTGTTGAAACGGTCGCATTCAAAACCGGTTTTTTGTACAGATTCCACAATGCGAAATTTACAGGCAAAGCCTTGCATTTCGCAAAGAGTTTCTATATAATCTTTTTATAATTCCTTTTATCTTTCATTCGATATGCGGAAAGGAGGGGGCCCACGTGCGTTTTTCGATTCCGGCGGTCGTTGTGGAAGCGCCGGACATCACGCTTTCGGACAAGACGCAGGAGGCCTTTGACGCGATCAGGGACCTGCCGTCCGATTCCAAAGAATTCGGCGCCTATCTTACAAAACTCTGGACCATGCTGGAGGAATTCGCCGTGACCTACGGCGGGCGGCTTTTGATCGCGCTGATCGTGCTGATCGTCGGCTTTAAGGTCATCGGCGTCGTCAACAAACGTCTGAAACGCGCGAAGCCCGTACAAAAAATCGAATCCTCCGCGCGCTCGTTCCTGCTTGCCGCCATGAACGTGATCGCCAAGATCGTGGTCGGCATGACGGCGCTTGCCATTATGGGCGTGCCCATGACCTCCATCATTGCCGTCGTCGGCTCCTGCGGGCTTGCCATCGGCCTTGCGCTGCAGGGGTCGCTGGCGAACATTGCGGGCGGGTTCGTCCTGATGCTGACGCATCCCTTCAGGGTCGGGGACTTTTTGGCCTTCAACGACATCAAGGGCACGGTCGAGGAGATCGGCATTTTCCATACGACCATTCTGACCATCGACAACCGGCGCGTCGTGGTGCCGAATTCCACCATTTCCAACTCCACGCTGACCAATTACTTCGCCCTGCCGCTGTCAAGGGTCGATCTGACCTTTACGGCGTCCTATTCCGACGACGTGGATCTTGTGGAAAAGACGCTGTTAAGGGTGTGCGAGCGCAACGAAAAGATCCTCAAGGACCCGCCGCCGTTTGCCCGCGTGTCCGCGCACAGGGACTCGGCGCTCGAATATACCTTACGCGCCTGGGTCAAAAGCGACGACTACTGGGACGTCTGCTTCGACCTGCACCGGGACGTCAAAAAGGCCTTTGACGAGGCCGGCATCACGATCCCCTTCCCGCAGCTCGACGTCCATCAGCGATAACGAGCCACGAATCACGAGCCACGAGCCACGAAAAAGGAGGTTTTCCATGACCTACACGTTTTATCTTCTGACCGACCCCCACTACCTTGCCCACGAAAGCTGGGTCGAGGGCGAAGCCGTCAACGGGCGCGAACGCGGCGACCAGATCGCGCTCAAAGCCTCGCCCGAGATCTTTGACACCTTTACGGACCTGTTTTTGGCGGATGAGAGCGCAGACACGCTGCTGATCACCGGCGACCTTGTCAACGCCGGGTCCCTGATCGACCACAACAGCTTCAAAGCGAAACTCGACGCGATCAAAGCCAAGGGCCGCCGCGTCTGGGTGACGACCGCGACCCACGACTATTCCTCGCAGGGCGGGCGCGACGAAAACATCTTTTCCGCAGTGCGCTACACCGAGACCGGCTCCGAGCCCGTGGAAAGCGTCTATAAGACGGACCTTCTGCCGCTTTATTACGACTACGGTCCCGCCGACGCCGACAGCGTGCACGAGGAGAGCGGCTCTTACAGCGTAAAACTGTGCGACGGACTCAGACTCATCATGATCAACGACAACGGCAACGGCCGCTCGCACTGCGGGCTGTTTGCCGACGGCGTACGGTGGCTGACCGACGAGATCGACAAGGCGAACGGCGCCGGCGAAAAGGTGATCCTTGCCGTCCACCATCCCGTCATCCCGCCGTGGGACATTTACAGCCACATGGTCGAGTTCGAGATGTACGGCGGGTATAAGGACCTGAGCCGCCTGATGTGCGAAAAGGGCGTCAAGGTCGTGTTTACGGGCCACACGCACGTGCAGAACATCCGCAAATACGAAGACGAAAAAGGCCGCTTCTTCTACGACGTCTCGACGACCGCCATGGGCACGCCCGAGGGCAAAATGCGCAAGATCACCTTCGACGCCGACACAGGCGACCTCAAGGTCGAAAGCCTCGGCATCGAAACCATCAAGGGCCTCGACACCGGCGGCAAAAGCGCGACGGACTACCTGTACGGCCTCAATTTCATCGGTCTGCTGGACAACAGCCTCCCCTTCCTCAAAACCGACTGGCCCCGCTTTGTCGACGGCGTGCGCGGCCTGCTGCCGACCGACAAGCTGCTTTCGCACCCGAAACTGTGGAAGACCGGGCTTTCGGCAGTCAGCAGTCTGAAAATGAGTCTGCCGGCAAAATTCGGAAAAAAATACAACGGGCTGACCGGCAAGGAGATCAAAGACCTGAAGGAAATGCCCCTGCTGCCCGAGGTCATCGAGGTCGTGCGCCGGGTCTTTGCCGGCAACGGCCCCTTCCCGCCAGAGACGGTCCAGTACAAAGTATTTACGGGTGTGACAAAAAAAATCGACCGCGCGCAGGAAAAACTGAAGATCAAAAAACTCGCCGCCCTTCTGCCGCCCGGGCAGACGCTGACGGACGTGCTGCTCCCCTTCCTGTACAACAACCGCACCGGCGACGACGACAACATCACGATCCATATCTGATTATCCATTTTTTGCATATTTATGAACAATTCCTCCGAAACAGCGTTTCATTCGCAGCGTCCGCAGGGACGCTGCTTTTTTGCGCCCGTCCGTTCCCGGCAGTCGCAAAAATGCCGAAAAAACCGAACAAAGACCGCTTCTGTTTTTTGGTCAGGCTCTCCGGTTTTCCCAGCAGATTTCACAAGAAAATCCCGGAAATCCTGTCAAAATTCTCCAAACAATGTGACATTTTGAACTTGCATCCTTTCGCAGGTTGTGATACCATGTTTTAATTGAAAGATATATTTTTGTATTTTTCAATAATATATAATTATTGATAATTACAATCATTTTTGCAGATTTCACCCAAGCCAACCGAGCGGGAGAAAGGCGGGAAACACATGCAGATCATAGTCGTTGACGACGAACCCTTCGTGCTGCGGGGAGAAACGGATATTATCCGCGCCGCGGCGCCCGACGCCGCCGTCGCCGCCTTTTCGTCCCCGCGGGAAGCGCTGGCGTATGCGCGGGACAACGAAGTGGACGTCGCGTTTTTGGACATTCAGATGCCCGAAATGACCGGCATGGAACTGGCGCGGCGCTTAAAAATGGTACGCCCGGACGTCAACGTC
>CAMVBD010000133.1 GCA_947165615.1 uncultured Clostridia bacterium
CGCAAACTTCGTCAAGATCGACCTGTCCGACGGCTCCACCGAGATCCTCGGCGCCGCAGCCGGCACGCACTACGGCGGCGGCAGAAGCGACGACGTCATCATCGGCTTCCAGTCCGACGGCAACATCATCGAGACCGACATCTATGACGACGGCTACGACTCCTACATCCTCGGCTCCTTCGGCACGACGTCCTACAACTCCCGCGACGGCGCGCACATCCCGGACGTCTCCTATACCTTCCCCTTCAGCATCGACGTCAACCTTGACGGCGCGACCGATGAAGCGGACGTCGACGCCATCCTCGCCTACGTTTCCGGCAAAAACGACGGCGCTGCCTACGACCTTACCGCCGCCGACCTCGACGCGGATGGAGCCGTCACCTCGCGCGACGCCTACGTCCTGCTCCAGAAGCTCGCCGAAGGGCCCACCGCGATCACCGAAGAATATCTCTCCATCTACTTCGCGTCCTCCTATCTGCTCATGTTCACGCCCGACTACAGCATCACCGGCTGGAACCTCTCCGGTTACACCGCCCTTGCGTACGCGGGCACCGATCCCGAGACCGGCAACCACTATTATTACGCCCTCAACTCTTCCGGCCAGCTTGTCACCCTGATGATCGGCGTGGACGAGGAGGAGCCCATCGCCGTGGATGAGGAGACCGGCGAAGAGAGCCTTTCTCTGGTTCTCAGCACCGGCACCGCCGCCGCCATCTCCGGCCTGTCCACCTCCGCCGGGACCTTCGGCGCGAACTACATGTCCATGTCCGTGCTCGACACCGAGGACTACTACGGTCTTTTGATCGCAAACTCCAACAACCGCCGCATCTACTTTGTCGACCTGACCGCGGACACCCTTTCCGCGACCCTGGTCGCCGGCTTCACGGGCGCGACCAGCCTTACCACTCTCTATAACGACGACTACGATACCTCCGTTGTCTCCATCGCCGCCGCAAAGAACCTCGAGCGCATGAAGGCCGACGTCGCCGCCAGCGGCATCTCTGTCGGCAAGGCTGAAAAACTCGGACAGATCTCCCGCGCCCCCGCAAACGCTGTCACCGGTACGCTCAACGCCGTTGACGTGACCGTCTCCGACGAAAACGTTGCCGAAGTTATCGTGACCGAGGACGAGGCCCTGAACAACGGCGTCTACGCGCTGACCTATGACGTCGATACGATGCGGCTTGAAGACGTGCTCCTGCCTGCCGCGCACTACAGCGTCAATGAACAGAACGGCAAAGTTATCGTCGCATTTGCGGATCTTGCCCCTGTTGACGCCGGATCTTCCGTCGTTGAATTCATCTTTGACGTAACGTCCTGCGACGACGTTGTCGCTTCTCTTGAGATCCTCGAGCAAAACGGCTCCGTCGATCTGGACGAGAGCGAGGACGTCCCGGTGGACGGCATCGGACACACGTTCCGGTTCGTCGACTTCACGTGGACCGGCGACGACGAAAACGGCTACACCGCCGCCGTCGCGAACTACGTTTGCGAACATGACGAGACCCACACCGCGACCGCCGAAGCGGCGATCTCCGTTGAGACTACGCCCGCGACTTCTGCCGCCGAAGGCAAGATCGTCTACACCGCGACGGTCTCCGCCGAAGACGCGCCCGACGGCGAAGCGAGAACCGACGAAAAGACCGTCGTGCTCGAAAAACTCGATCCCGATTACGAATTTGTCGGCTTCGAGTGGACCGAAGACGGTACCGCCGTCGCCGTGTTCGTTGATCACAACAACAACGACGAGCGCATCGAGGTCGAAGCGGACGTCACAAGCGAAGAAACGCCCGCCACCTCCGCCGCCGAAGGCAAGATCGTCTACACCGCGACCGTTGTCGGCCCCGACGGCGAGGAATACACGGACGAATACACCGTGACCCTCGAGCAGCTCGAGCCCGACTACGTCTGCGAGTTCGCGTGGAGCGAGGACAATTCCTCCGCCATCGCGATCATCACGGATAAAAACAATCCCGACGCCGAGCCGGTCGTTGTGGACGCCGAGGTGACCGATGAAGTGACCACGCCCGCGACCTACGAAAAGGACGGCGAACGGACCTACACCGCCACCGTTACCTACGGCGGACGGACCTTTACCGATACCAGGACCGAGGCCATCCCGTGCGAGGGCAGCGTTGCCGGCGGCCCCTGCAACTGGTGCGGCGAATACCACAACCCGAAGACCCTGTCCGGCTGGTGGACTTCGCTCCTGCATGATATCCTGTATATCATCAACCGCATCTTCCTGTGGTGGTCCCCCATCGCGAAATAAGCGTTTCCCTTCCTTGCCCCTGCCAACCGGCGGGGGCATTTTCCTTGCTTTTTCGGCGCCCGTGTGGTATAATAAACCGACTACGCACCGGAGGCGCAAAATGGACATCGTAAAGACCCTTTCCACCGAATTCGGCGTACGCGAGACGTACGTTTCCAATATCATCAGCCTTTTGAACGAGGGCTGCACCGTCCCCTTTATCGCCCGCTACCGCAAGGAGATGCACGGCACGACGGACGATCAGACCATCCGGGATCTTGCCGAACGGCTCGGCTATCTGCGAAATCTTGAAGAAAAAAAGGCGGACGTCCTTTCGACCGTCGAGGCGCTCGGCAAACTGACCCCGGACCTCCGGCGGCAGATCGAGGACGCGCCGACCCTTGCCGTTCTCGAAGACCTCTATCGCCCCTACCGTCCCAAACGCCGCACCCGCGCCACCGTCGCAAAAGAGCGCGGGCTTGAGCCTCTGGCCGAGGCCGTTTTGCGGCAGGACCTGTCCGACGCCGCGCTTCAAGAGTTAGCGCTCACGTTTGTCGATCCCGAAAAGGAGGTCCCGGACGTCGAGACAGCGCTGTCCGGCGCGTCCGACATCATCGCCGAGGACGTGTCCGACTCGCCCCTTGTGCGGCAGGACCTGAAAAAAGACGTTGAAAAGACCGGCTGCCTCGTCTGTACCGCAAAAACGGAGGCGGATACGGTCTACGCCATGTATTACGATTACAAAGAGGCCGTCAAAAGCATGCCGTCCCACCGCATCCTCGCCGTCAACCGCGGCGAAAAGGAAGACGTGCTGCGCGTGCGGATAGACGCCGACCGCGAGACCGAACTGGCTCTCATCACCCGCCGGTACGTAAAGGGCAGGGGCGCGTGCTCCCGTCTTGTCGAGGCGGCGTGCGTGGACGGGTACGACCGGCTGCTGTTTCCGAGCCTTGAGCGCGAGGTGCGCGCCGCTCTGACCGAAAAAGCCGAAAAGCAGGCCATCAAAATGTTCGGGCAAAACCTAAAGCCCCTGCTTCTGACCCCGCCCGTCAAGGGCAAAACCGTGCTGGCGGTCGACCCCGCCTACCGCACCGGCTGTAAACTGGCGGTCGTGGACCCGAACGGTAAAGCGCTCGACACCGGCGTCATTTACCCGACACCCCCGCAGAACAAAAAAGAGGAGGCCGCCGCCAAAATGCGGGCGCTGATCGAAAAGCACCGCGTCGACTGCATTTCCATCGGCAACGGAACCGCGTCCAAGGAGGCGGAGCTCTTCGTCGCCGAGACCATCCGGCCCTATGCCGGCAGGGTGACCTACGCCGTCGTCAACGAAGCGGGCGCCTCGGTCTATTCCGCGTCCAAACTCGGCGCGGCGGAGTTTCCGCAGTTTGACGTCTCCCTTCGCTCTGCCGTCTCCATTGCCAGACGCCTGCAGGACCCGCTGTCGGAACTCGTCAAAATCGACCCGCGCTCCATCGGCGTCGGGCAGTACCAGCACGACCTGCCGCAAAAGGAACTGGCAGAATCCCTCAAAAACGTGGTGGAGGACTGCGTCAACGCCGTCGGTGTGGACCTCAATACCGCCTCGCCCTCCGTTTTGCAGTACGTTTCGGGCGTCTCGTCCGCCGTTTCGCAGAACATCGTCTCCTACCGGGACGAGCACGGCGCGTTTTCGTCCCGCGGCGAACTCAAAAAGGTCAAGGGCCTCGGCCCCAAAGCCTTCGAGCAGTGTGCGGGCTTTCTGCGCATCCCGGGCGGCTTAGACGAACTCGACAACACCGGCGTCCATCCCGAATCCTACGCCGCCGCAAAGGCGCTCCTAAAGCTCGTCGGCGCCGACGAAAGCCGGCTCGGCGCGGGGCTGCCGGACCTTCAAAAACAGGTGGACGCCCTTGGGCGCGAAAAGGTCGCCGCCGCCGTCGGCGTGGGGCTTCCGACGCTGGACGACATTGTGCGGGAACTCACCAAGCCCGGGCGCGACATCCGGGACAGCCTGCCAAAGCCCATCCTGCGCGCAGACGTGCTGTCCCTCGAGGACCTCGTCCCCGGCATGTCCCTCAAGGGGACCGTTCGCAACGTCATCGACTTCGGCGCCTTTGTCGATATCGGCGTCCATCAGGACGGCCTTGTGCACGTCTCCGAAATGAGCGAGCGGTACATTAAGCACCCGTCCGAGGTCGTCAAGGTCGGCGACGTCGTCACGGTGCGCGTATTGTCTGTCGACGTAAAAAAGAAGCGCATCGCCCTGACGATGCGCAAGATCTGAATAAAACGCGGTTTTATGCCGCGAGAAAGAGGAACCGCAATGAAGAATCCCTTTTTTCCGGAACTCTCCGGCCGCTTCGGCTTCGGGCTCATGCGCCTGCCGATGAACGGCGACGACGTGGATCTGGAGCAGACCAAGGAAATGGCCGACCGGCTGCTGGCGGCGGGCTTTACCTACTTTGACACCGCCCACGGCTACATCTCGGGCAAAAGCGAAACGGCCTTCCGCGAGGCTGTCGCAAAGCGTTACCCCCGCGACGATTATATTCTTACAAACAAACTTTCCGGCGGCTTTTTCAAGACCGAGGCGGATATCCTGCCGCTGTTCGAGGAGCAGCTGGAGGCTTCCGGCGTCGAATACTTCGATTTTTACCTGATGCACGCCCTGTGCGCGGATAATTTGCAGCACTATCTCGACTGCAGGGCTTTCGAGACCGCGTTCGCGCTCAAAAAGGCCGGTAAGATCCGTCACGTCGGCTTTTCCTTCCACGATACCGCCGAGGTTTTGGACCGCATTCTGACCGAATTTCCGGACTTTGAGGCGGTGCAGCTCCAGCTCAACTACCTCGACTGGGAGGACGAAAACGTCCAAAGCCGCAAGTGCTACGAGGTCTGCGTCAGGCACAACAAACCCGTCGTCGTCATGGAGCCCGTCAAGGGCGGCAGCCTTGTCAATATGAT
>CAMVBD010000134.1 GCA_947165615.1 uncultured Clostridia bacterium
GCTCGCAGACGACGCCGTCGGTCAGTCCCGTTTCGGTGCAGGTCGGCTCCTTCCCGGGGACGGTTTTTTCCTGATGCCCGAGGGCGGAAAGCGTCTCCTGCGCCGTCAGCACTTGCTCGCACCGCTCGCAGACGACGCCGTCGGTCAGTCCCGTTTCGGTGCAGGTCGGCTCCTTCCCTTCCAGCGTTTTTTCCAGATGGCCGAGCGGGCCGACCGGCGTCTGGCGCTTTTCGCCGCACTGCACGCAGGTCTCCTCCTCCAGTCCTTCTTCGGTACAGGTAGGCTCGACAAGAACCGCCGTCCGCGCCCATACGGGGTGGGTGCAGGGCTCCTCGTCCGCAGGCAAGGGACGCGCCCCGGCAGACGCGGCAAAGCCCGCCGTCAGCAGACAGCAAAGCAAAAACGGGATCAGTTTTTTCATAACGGGACCTCCGGCGTGTTTCTGTTTCTATTTTAGCGTCCCGGCGCCGTGAAATCAAGCGGTTTTCGTCTTTTTCGACGAAAAAAACCGGCGCCGGCGGTCCCAACAGATTACAAAATTGACACGATTTCTCCCTTGCGTACCCCGGCAGCCTATGCTACAATAATAAGGTAAAAGAAGAATCCCGCAGTGAAAGGAGTCTGAAGGATGGGCTTTTTCCTCTTCTCCCGCGAGGAACGGGAAGACCACGTCAACAACCGCGAGGTCCTGCACTTTGCGGCGGGGCTTACCGGTCAGAACATCTCCTACGGCTTTATCTCCAGCCGTCTGGTTTACTTTTATGAAAACCACATGATGAGCAAGGAGCGTCAGCACTGGGTCGGCAAGTTCATGACCGCGACCTACATCTGGGACGCCGTCAACGACATGCTTGTCGGCGGGATCGTGGACAAACGCCGGCATAAGCCGTTTCAGAAAATGCGGCCGTATCTGTTGTATCTGCCGCCGTTCATCGGTCTGCTGTCGGCGCTTCTGTTTGTCAATCTCGGTTTCGGCGACGTGTTCAACATCGTCTGGCTGGCTGTCGGATACGCGCTCTGGGATCTTTTGTACTCGTTTCAGGACGTCGCCCTTTGGGGACTTTTGCCCCTGTCCACGCCCCACCCCGGCGACCGGTCGCGCATTGCGCACTGGGTCACGGTCGGCGCGGGAGCCGGCGGCACCATTGCCGGCGCCTTCCCCTTCCTGTGGGATATGCTCAAGGGCGGCATGCAGGAACGCGCCATTTTTACGCTGTTCGCTTTTGTGTTCGGCCTCGGCGGAGAACTTTTGAGCATGGACGCCGCGCTGTACCGCGAGCGCGTGGAGTCGCCGTATCACGAGGAAGAAAGTTTTTTGCAGTCGCTTGCCATCGTGCGGCATAACCCCACGCTCATCTTCATCTCTCTCGCCCGCTTCTCGCTGGGGCTCGCGCCAAAAATCAACCAGACCTATTTCTTCCAGTCCGAATACCGAAACGAAGCCGTATCGGGCTTTTTAAAGGGCGGCATGGCCGAAACGCTTTACGGCATTGTTTCGGGCACGCCCGGGGCGATCGCGCTGCTGTTCGCGGGCAAGATCATCCCCCTGTTCGGCGGCATGAAAAAGACCCTGATCGTCTCGCAGGTCACCGCCGTCGTCATGCGCGTGGCCGCGTACTTCCTCGGCGTCATCAAGGGCATCCGCTACAACACCGTACCCGGCTTTCTCGTCATGTGCGCGTGCGTCGCCGTATTCAACATTCCCGGCGGACTCATGGACGTGGCGCACCGGTCCCTTACCTCCGACTCCGTGGACGAGGTCGAGGTCAAGACCGGCATCCGCAGCGAGGGCGTCAGTTTTTCCATGCAGAACTTTACCACCAAGTTTTCCGGCGGCGTGTCCAACCTCATTCAAAACTTCTTTTTGTTCCACGTCCTGCACTACGCAAAGGAAGAGGGGGACGACCTGTATATCGAGCACCAGCCCCCGGAATTCTATAAATGGCAGTATCCGCTGTTCATGCTCGGGCCCATCGTCGGCAGTCTTTTGTACATCCTCTTTATCTCCTTCGTCAAGGATTCCGACGAGCGCAGAAAAGAGGTCGAGGCCATTTTGAAGGAACGCCGCGAGGCCGCCGCCGAAAAAGCCGCCGCCGCGCAAAACTGAACGCCTATATAATCGGAAGAGAAGATATACAAAGGAGGTTCCCGATCTTGAAAAAAATCCTATCCCTGTCCCTGGCGCTTCTGCTGTTGGGGACCCTGACTCTGTCGGCTTTTGCCGCCGACTGGCTGCCCGGCGACCCGACCGGCGACGGCAAAGTCACCGCCGAGGACGCGCGCTTTGCGCTGCGCGCCGCCGTCGGGCTGGAAACGCCCGCCCCGGACAGCGCCGCAGCCCTGGCCTCCGACGCTACCGGCGACGGCAAAATCACCGCCGAGGACGCGCGCCTCATCCTGCGCGCCGCCGTCGGGCTGGAGGACCTTGCCCCCGTTACGCCCGGCCCCGTCGACCCCACGCCCGTGCACGACGGTCTTTCGGACGCCGAAGCCGTCGACCGTTTTTGGGCCGCCATGAAAATGGCTGTCGACTGGCTCTCCCCCTCCACCACCGCCTTTACCGTGGATACGTCCAAAGGGCACATGACCGACGGAAAAACGTATTACCAGACGATCGGCGCCGAATATGACTACGTGACGCTGACGACCGTCGCACTGCGGCAGCACTTTGACCCTTCCGTCTACAACGCCTACGTCAAGGAACACTATAAGCCCGTCGGCGGAAAACTGTACGTCCATTTCCCTGCCGAACTGCCCCTGACAGGCGAAACCGAACTCGCCATCGTCGAAAACACCGCGGATCACGTCTCCTTTCTCCTCACCGTCACAACGCCCGACGCGTCGGTGAAGGAACTGACCTATACGCTTCAAAAAAACGCAAACGACGCCTGGGTCTTCTCCGCCCCCTTCACCCCGGTGGTGGCAAGGACGCTCTGATCCCCGGACGGGACGCTCCGCCTGAAAACCCGCACCGCACAGGACGGCTTTGCCGTCCTGTTTTTTTGTCCGTCAGACAAAACAGCAGGGCTTGCCGCTTGCAATCCGATTCTCAGCGTGGTACAATACGGTTGTCTTCCGCAAACCGGAAGAAAAATGTATCCCAAGAGGAGTCGTAACCATGTACCGTTTGTCCGTTTCCGCCGTCCGCCGATCCCTGTCCGGCGTTCTGGCGCTTCTGCTTGTCTTTGCCGCCGTTCCGCTGCTGTCCGCAACGGCCGGCGCCGCCACCGTCAACAAAACGCTTGCCGAGGCACTGGCGTGGATGGACTCCAAACTCGGCTCCAGACAGGACTACGACGGCTCCGGCAGCGTACAGTGCGTGGACCTCGCCCGGATGTACTCCACCTTTCTCGGGGCGGATCTCGGCGTGGTCAATCCGAGCAATCCCAGAATCGGCGTCGCGGCAGACTATATCTGGCAGCCGATCCCGGCCGCCTATACACGTCTGACCAACAGTCAGACGACCGCGCAGCCCGGCGACATTTTCGTCTGGGGCAAAGGCCAGTACGGCGCAAGCAGCAAAACCGGCCACGTGGGCCTTGTGCACCACGTTTCCGGAAACAGTTACTACATCATCGACTACGGCAGCAACCGCGGCGCGCCGGGTTCCTATACCCAAGTTGTCGGGCTGAACTCCTTTTCGGTCGTTCTCCGCCCGAATTTTAAAAACGCGGCGTTCCATCTGGACGTAAACGGCAGGCTGGACGGCAATCTGTCCGGCAGTCTCTTCGATTACGGAACCTTCTCCATCACCGTCAACGGCGTCAGCCACACGGGCATCAACGACTTTTTCGACGCCGGACTTCAGGGGTCCGTCTCCTATACGATCTCAAACATACAGGCGACCCCCTGCCACAAGTATCAGGGGGTGGAATCCGGCAGTCTTTCCGCCACCATTTCCGGCAATACCGACGTCGTGCTGGTTTTTACGACCGCGCACACACCCGTGCCTGCCGTCCCCGCAACCTGTACCGCGTCCGGCGTTTCGGCGGGCGTCAAGTGCGGCGTCTGCGGAACCGTTCTCTCCGGTTTTGAAACGGTTCCCGCCCTCGGGCACGCGTACCTGCGCACCCGCAAGCCCGCCACTTGCACACAGGACGCCGTGGACGTCTACACCTGTCTGCGCTGCAAAAATCAATACACAAAACCGGCGGAGTCCGCGCCCGCTTACGGCAACTGGACCGAAACGCGTCCAACGCCCGGCAAAAACCAGACCGTCGAGACCAAAACGCAGTACCGGTACGCGGACAAAACGCCCATCTGGACCAAGACCGCGTCCGGCACGATCGACTACGCCGCCGGATGGCCGGCCGGCTTTCTGACTTCCTCCTCCCTTTACGGGCAGTATAACGTCAGCCCCAAAACCGCAGGCGAGACCGCGACGGCAAAAACCGAAGTCACAACGTCCACCGTCGGCTGGATCTACTGGCACTGGTGCCGGAATTCTTACGCCTACGGGCCCATCAACCGCACCATTTCCGACCATCAGGATGCTACGCACGTCGGGTTCCACGCCTTTTTCTCCGCAACGGACGCCGCCGTCACCCAAAGCGCGAACGCCCGCCGCCTCGATAACGCCGCCGTGTGCAGAGACACCTACTGGTGGCTTGTCGACCGCGTGGAGATCCGCCGCTGTACCTATACCGAATACGTAAAGACCCCCGGCGACGGTTGGGGCGACTGGAGCCGATGGAGCGACGAAAAAGCAAGCGCCTCCGACACGCGCAAGGTCGAGACCCGCACCCTTTACCGCCTGAAGACGGAAGAACCCGTCAAAGCGCTCGGGCACGACTGGGACAAAGGGAGCGTCACCGTCGCGCCGACCTGCTTTGCGACCGGCCTGCGCACGTTCACCTGCACGCGCTGCGCCGAAACGCGCAAAGAATCCGTGCCCATGACTTCGCATAACTGGGACGCAGGCACCGTTACCTTGCCCGCGACCGCAGCGACGGACGGCGTCGTCGTTTTTACCTGTCTGACGCCCGGCTGCGGCAAGACCCGGAGTGAAAAGATCCCGGCAGGCAGCCGCACCCCCGGCGACGTGGACCTGGACGGCAAAGTGACCGCCTCCGACGCAAGGCTCGCGCTCCGCCGAGCCGTCAGCCTCAACGACCGCCTGACCGGCATTCAGATCCTGAACGCCGACGTGGACGGACAACCCGGCGTCACCGCCGCCGACGCCCGCCTCATCC
>CAMVBD010000135.1 GCA_947165615.1 uncultured Clostridia bacterium
CCGGGAACCTCGAAATAAGGAAGACAAAAAACGACCCACTTGACAAGCTTTCCGCATTTGAAAGCGTCACAGTGGGTCATATTGTTTGCGGGCGCTCACAGCGAACCGGAAGCCCTTCGGCTCCGGCGAAATGAACCGCATCTTACAGCTCCCGAAGGGAATTTCGCTCGCGCAGCGAATTTCCCTTGCGAAGCAAATTTCGCTCGGCGAAGCCGAATTCATTATGCCGCCGCTTCGATCAGCCGCATGACGTCCCCGACGGTATGCACGTCCGTCAGGGCTTCGTTGGGCACGGTCAGACCATAGGTCTCCTCCACCGCGACCGCGATGTTCATCAGATCGAAGGACGTCGCGCCGAGGTCCGCGCGCAGGGACGCGTCCGGCTCAATGAGGTCGGGGTCCACGTCCACGTAATCGAGGATCAGATTTTTTAAAGTCTCAAGCATAGCAATACTCCTTTCAGATGGAATCGAGAATGTCGCCGAGCGTCCGCGCCGGGTCTTCGACGCCGAGCAGGATCGCCTTGACGACGCGGTTGTGAAAGTCTTCGATCTCCGCGTCCGTCGTCTGGGACAGCCGGTGGACGTAGGAAAAGACGTAGCGCCCCGATTTGGGGTCTTTGATCGTAATGACGTACAGCGGCATGATGTAGTGCCCGAAATTGGCGCCGACATACTCGAACGCGCGTCCGCCCATGGCGTCGGGCTCCAGCGGCAGGAAGGAGAACATCATGCTGGCGCAGCACTGGACAGGCAGATGGCCGAAAATTTCCCCTTCGATCTTCCGCAGTTCGGGCGTCGGAATGTCCGCCAGCCGGAACAGCTCGAGCTGCGACACGGACAGGCGCTTGAGCCCCTCCCGGAAGGTCTCGCTTTCGTCCAGAATCTCGCGCCACGCCATGGGGCTGGCCATTTCGCCGCCGCAGCGCTTTTCGGCGACCGTGCGGCGCCGGGGACAAAGGACGAGGAACACCGAGTCGTTTACCCGGTCGTTTGCCGCCGACAGCGCCAGGCGCATGCCGAGCTGGATGACCCATTCGGCGCTGAGCCGGTTCTCCTTGACAAAGGCGGCGATCTTTTCGCTGTCCGCCTCCGAAAGCCGGAGCTTGAGGAAATTCGTTTTGTCCCGGAACGGTGCGTAGGCCATGGGAACGGTCAGGTTCGGCTGCAGAAGCAGCTTTCGGTCGCGCTGGATGAGCTTCGGCCCGTTCGGGGCGCAGAAAAACGGCGGTTTGTCGGGGTACAGCCGCTCCTTGACCTTTTCGCGCACGACGGCGAGTTTTGCGGGAAGGTCGGCGTCCTCGACCTCTTTTTTGATCACGTCCTCAAATCTCGTCAGCGGACGCGGCATGGGCGTCCCGTCCTTCAGGCTGTCGTAAACAGCCAAAAGATCGCGGTAAAACGTAAACGTGGCGGCGGCGTCCATGACAAAGTGCGTGACGCGGAGAAAAATGCCGCTTCTGCCGTCGGCGTTGACGTAGAAAATAATGGAATAGGTCTCTCCGCCGTACACGTTCAGGGCCTTTGCCGCCTCCCTGTCCAGCACGCGGTCGCGCTCGGCGTCCGACGAAAAACGGTAAAACGGCACGCTTGTGATTTTGTATGACGGCAGAAAGTACTGCTTCGTGCCGGAAAGGGTCCGCACAAGCCGCAGGCGCATGCAGTCGTTGCGGGCGATCTCGACGTTCAGCGCGCGCGTAAGCAGATCGAAGTCGAACGCCTCCTCGAACAGCATGGAGGCGGAGATCTGCGTAGACTGGTTATGGATCGTAAAGCGGCGCATGTAGGTGACCATTTCCTGCGAATGGAGCAGTTTATAACGGGTCGGTCTGTCCATGGGGCCTCTCCCTCCTTTTTACAGCGCCGCAGGACGGCGCACCTTGCCCGTGGAAGTCTTTGGGAACGGCTCGTCCCGGAGCTTCAGCTTCGCCACCGTATGCCCGGGCGGGGCAGCGCGGTTGAGGTCGTCCGTCAGCGTCTGCAGCAGGGTCCGCAGGTCTTCCGGCGTGCGGCCCGCCGTTTTTTCGGGGTCGGGATACACCTCCGCCGTAATGGCGCCGTTTTCGGCGTAGACGAGGACTTCGCCGACCAGAGGGGAAGCAAGGTATTTCCGCTCGATGGCCTCGGGCGAGACGTTTTCGCCGTTGCCTAAGATGATCAGATTCTTGACGCGGCCGGTGATAAACAGAATGCGGTCGTCGGTCACGTAACCGAGGTCGCCGGTCCTCAGCCATCCGTCGGGCGTAAAGGCCTCGGCGGTCAGGTCCGGCTTTTTGTAATAGCCGAGCATTTTGCAGGGGGTGTCCACCTGGATCTCACCGTCCCGTATCCGGACGTTTACGATATTCAGCAGGCGGCCGACGGACTCGAGCGGCGTCTGCCGGTCGGGGACCGTGATCTTGCACCCGGCCTCGCTCATGCCGTAGCCCTGCCGCAGAAAGATGCCGTAGCCGTCAAAGGCGCGCGCCAGTTCCGGGTCCAGATAGGCGCCGCCGGAAAACAGGATCTTCAGGTTGCCGCCGGTGATCTGGGCCGCGGCCTCTTCCGGAGAGAGCGACGGGTTTTTGGCGTGGACGCTTTTGATGCGGGCAAGCAGAGCGGACGCGAGCGTGGGCACGACGCGCATCTGCTCGGGGCGAAAGCGCTTGAGGTTTTTGAACAGGTCGCGCATTTCGCCGTTGAGGCACACCGTATTGCCGTTCAAAAGCGGATAGATATAGTCCGAAACAAAGCAGAAAACGTGGCTCAGCGGCAATACGGAAAGCATGACGTCCGAGCGGTTCGCGACGTCGTCGTAAGCGTCGACCACGACGTTTCCGACAAGCGCGGCGCCCGAGAGCATGACGCCCTTTTTTACCCCGGTGGTGCCGGAGGTGTAAATGATGACCTGCGCCTTGTCGGGATCGACCGAAACGTCTGAAAGCGAAGCGTAAGAAGAATCGTCTCCATAATCGCGGCGAAGGCTTTCGAGGCCGTCGTCTGAAACGGGGAAAACCGCGTCGAGCGCCGGACAAAGGGCGCGAAGCGCCTCGGTCTTTTTCTCCTGCCCTGCGTCAACGAACAGAACGGCGCAGTCGGCGTCGGAAACGATGAGCGCGGCTTCCTCCGCAGGCGTTTCGGGCGAGATGGGCACCGCGACAAAGCCGCCGATCAAAAGCCCCGTCAGCCACACGATATAGGCGTAACTGCTTTTGCACAGCACCGCCGCGTGTGCGCCCTCCGGCAGACGCGACCGAAGGAACCGGCACGCCGCAAGGCTGTCCGCCCGCACGTCCGAAAACGTACGCGCTACGACCTCTCCGTTTTGTACATATCGGATAAAATCCCGGTCTCCGAAGCGCTCCGGGGCCGTGTCCAGCAGCTCCCGGATCGTCGGAATGCGCCTGTGTTCCATGGCAATCCCTCCAAAATGCGACAAAAAAATTACAAATGAGTAAAATTTTGGCACACAAGTCGGTTATTCAACATTGTGTCTGATTTTATTGTAAGGCTGAAACATTAAAAAAACTTGTAATATATATTAACAAATTGTGAATTAGCAAGTCGCTGTCTTTTTGACCGTCGTTTTTCGGCGGCGGACGCCGGGAGGGGCAAGCCGAAAACCGTTTTCGGGCACAAAAAAAGGACCCTTTTCAGAGTCCTTTTTCGTGTTGGATTTCTGCTTATTCAGCCGCGGGAGCGCCCACGGGGCAGGTGTCGGCGCAGGCGCCGCACTCGATGCAGGTATCGGGGTCGATCACGTACTTATCAGCGCCCTCAGAGATCGCCTCAACGGGGCATTCCGCTGCGCAAGCGCCGCAGGAGATGCAGTCATCAGAGATTTTGTATGCCATGAACAGTTCCTCCTTTTCATATTCTTGAACCTTATTGTAACATGAATTTCAGAAAAATCAATAGGTTTTTCCGGAAATTTTCACAGAATCCGATTTGATTTTTTGTTAGCATTTGCTAACTCTGAACAGATTCTATTTACTCCAGATCGCCGAGCGCCGCCAGTTCTTCCTTGTTGACGCGGATCTGGCCGTCGCGCAGCAGGCGCACGTTTTTGCGGTGGACGCTGATGGGGGCGGCCTCGGGGCTGCGGTCCAGCCGGACGGAGAGCATGCCGGTCAGAAGGTTATTCGTCACGACGACGCCCCTGCCCTCGTCCGTGTCGACGACGGCGCCGACCTTCGGCGTGTGCTTTAAGAGATACTCATAGCTCTCCTGCTCGAACTTGAGGCAGCACATCAGCCGCCCGCAGGTGCCGCTGATCTTGACTGTCGAAAGGGACAGCCCCTGCTCCTTGGCCATTTTGATGGAGACGGGGGTAAAATCGTGCAGGAATTCCTTGCAGCAGAAGGGTCTGCCGCAGGGGCCGAGCCCGCCGAGCATTTTGGCCTCGTCCCGCACGCCGATCTGCCGGAGTTCGATGCGCACGTGGAAGATGCCGGCAAGACGCTTGACAAGTTCTCGGAAGTCCACGCGCTCCGGCGCCGTGTAGAAGAACAGGATCTTGGAGCCGTCGAAGGTGTACTCCACCTCGGTCAGGCTCATATTGAGCCCGAACTGCTCGATTTTTTCCTTGCAGATCTCAAAGGCGCGTTTTTCTTTTTCTTTATTTTCTTCCAGGGTCCTGAGGTCCTTGTCGTTCGCGACGCGTAAAATCGCCTTGAGGGGCTTTACCAGCTCCTCGTCCGGGACCTGCCGGTTTTCGGCGGCGCAGATGCCGCACTCGACGCCGCGCACGGTCTCCACGATCACGCGCTGGCCCTTTTCGACCTTGTTTCCGGCGGGATCGAAATAATAGACCTTGCCGACCTCTTTGAATTTGACTCCGATTACTTCTGTCATATTGGGTTACTCCGTTTGTTTTCTGAGCGCCGCAAGCTCCGCGGAAAAGGCGGAGAGCAGCAGGTTTTCGTTGGCGTTTGCGTCCGCGCGCGCCATTACGGTCCGCATGGCGTCGCCGAGCATAAGAAGGGTTTTCGGCGGGAAAAAGGACGAAAGCATCACGGCCTCCCGCTCGCAGCCGGACAGGGGCGCCGCCGCGTCTCCGGCAAGGGCGTCGCGCACCGCGAGGATCACGCGGGAGGCGATTTTTTTCATCAGCGCGCGGTTTTTGGCCAGGGGCGCCGCCGCCAGCATCAGGTCGAATTCGCTGCCCCGGCAAAAGGCCTCGAGG
>CAMVBD010000136.1 GCA_947165615.1 uncultured Clostridia bacterium
ATTGTCGGGATGCCGCATGGGGGATGCATTGCCGTCAATTCCGGACGCGCAGTCTTCTGTTCATAATGAGATCACAGATAATCTCTCTGAAACTACGTTGCCGTCCGTGTCGGATTTTGTCCCGGCAGAAACCGTTGTTACAACGCAGCCGCCGGTCGTGGAGCCTGTGATCAGCGAACTGCAGAAAGGCTGTTTTTACGGGGCAAACACGGGGACAGCCGCGACGTATACCGGCTATGAGCCGCTGCCGCTTTCGGATTTCAACAATCCGCCGATGGAAAGCGAGGGACTCTCGACCGAACGCATTGAGCACGGCTTCGGTGTGGCAAAGGATGAGAAGCCGCACGAGATCAGCGTTTATAATCAGAAATTCTTTGACGAAAACGGACTAAAGGCGATCGCATACGATAACAAGACCACCGAAAAGATCCTGTATCTGACGTTCGACTGCGGCTATGAAAACGGGTACACCGAAAAGATTTTGGATACGCTGCGGGATAAAAACGTCAAGGCTGCCTTCTTTTGCACACTTCCTGAGATGGAACAAAATCCGGGAATCATGACCCGGATCATTAAGGAGGGACACATCCTCGGCAATCATTCCGTGACGCATCCCGATTTTTCGGGACTGACGCGTCAGCAAATGTATGAGGAGGTCAAGGGCTTCGACGATTATCTGCGCACGCATTTCGGGTATTCCGCGTTGTACTTCCGCTATCCGCAGGGCAAGCACAGCATTGAATCGACGACGTTTCTTAATGAGATGGGCTATACCTGTGTGTTCTGGTCGCTTGCGTACGCCGATTGGGATCTCGAAAACCAGAAAGGCGCCGACTATGCGCTGGAAACGGTTACAAGTCGCCTGCATCCCGGCGCCGTGATCCTGCTGCATGCCATCTCTCCCGACAATTCCAACGCGTTGCCGCGGATCATTGACGCCGCAAGAAGCATGGGATATGAATTCCGTGCCTTATCCGATTTCAGAGGATAAAAACCTTAAAACAAAAACACCGGCAGCTCGCAATAAACGGTCTGCCGGTTCTTTTTATACGATCAATATTGATGGCCTTGAAGGGAGGATTCGATTTGCTTGTTGACGTCGTTTTTGCCTTTGTGCCGATAAGGGAATACAACGAGGATGAGATACATCAGGAGTCCTCCGATAAAATTGAGGACGATATCTCCCATTGTATCCATCAGCGCGAATCTGCCGCCATCCAGCATCTCAGGGGATAACGGGAACAGATGGAAAATCTCTTTTCCGGTTCTTTCTGCTTCAGCAAGCGCGTTCTTGTAATTCCAATGCTGTGCGTCGCCGCCGAAAAACTGATCATAAATGAATTCGAACAGTTCCCATGCGCTCGCAAGGATAAAACCGAAGCCCAAGGAGCCGAGCGTAATGATCTGATGCGGCGCGGTCTTTTTGAGTTTGAGCTGCGTGGCGCACAAATATTCGTATCCGATATATACGCCTTCCGCCGTTCCGGTCGCGTGCAGGATTTTATCGTACATCGGCAGAGCGTAATAAAGATTCAGATAGGCGCCTCCGAAAGAACCGAGGAAAAAGCCGGTTGCGGTAATATACTGGAAAGAAGGAGAGAAATAACGCAGACGGCTGCTTTCCGGAAACAGTTGGATGATCTCATAAGCGAACATGCCGACCAGATTTGCGATAATCTGAATAGGAGGGTTGCTTCCTTTATACGTTTCTACGCTGAGTGGAGTAATCTTAAAAACAGTATCAAAAAAAGCAAAAACCATTAACAGACGCAGTATCCACCAGTAAATCAGCATCGGCTTAGTCGTCTGGCTGAAGATCCGCTTGAAATATCCCTTCAACGTTGTTTCCTTATAATGATTCCATGCTTTTTTCATAACAGCACACACCTTCCTTTGGGACATCATAACACAGGGTACATTGTTTATTTTTCTAAATCAGAAATTTTGTCAACAATAATAAAGAAAAAAGGATCTGAAAATCAGATCCTTTTTTATGGTGGAGCATAGCGGGATCGAACCGCTGACCTCTACACTGCCAGTGTAGCGCTCTCCCAGCTGAGCTAATACCCCGTCGCGAACAAGACATATATTAGCACCAAAAGAACCGTTTGTCAAGTAAAAATTTTTGATTTTTGAAAAAAATTTTTAATGCTGGCATACACAAGAGAATCCCCGCCGGTTTACGGCGGGGAAAGGGGAGACGCTTATTTTCCGAAGGGGAGGATGCTCCGCGTGATCTCTTTGATTCTTTGGAAAAACGCGCGCAGGAAGCGGAACACTTTTTCAAAAATCGAGAGTTCGGTTTCGGAATCGGTTGACGTATAGGGCGCGAGTGTGTCGGTCTTATAATCATATTTGATAAACTGGGGATACTGCTCATAGGTATTGACGGTTGCCTGACCATCGGAATACAGAAGTATGTCCATCATATCGTGAAGCGGGCCGTTTGGCGCGTGATACAGACCTTTAATGAACCAGGTCTGATCCGGGAACAGACAGGTGGAGGCATCTACGACATGATCCGGAGAAATGTATTTGGGGTCGGCGGCGGCGAGATAATCGTCGGAAAGCGTCGTACCATAATCCGCGACGGTCGCGCCGAACGAGGAATATTTTGTGTCGATGACGCTATCGCTGGCGTTTTTGAAAGACGGTGTGATCGGAATGGAAGAATAACCGTATCTGGAAAGAACGTATACGGAAGCGACTTCGTTCAGAGCGAGAAGCGTCTCCGTCTTGTGCTCTCTTACAAGCGTATTATAATTGTTGATCCTGTCAAGCAGACCGCTTCTGTCAACGTCGGAGTCCTTGTAGACAGTATTGAAAACGTAATCAATCGACGAATCCACATATTCATCGGGTACCATTGCCCAAATCGTCGGCATTCCCGCAAAAAGCGGTACGACAAATTCCGGCAGGGCCCTCGGAGATAGTTTTTCAAGGATCATATTCCCGAACGTGCAGACAAAGTCCAGAAGTCCGACGTCGTTGAGCATGGCAACGAGGGCATTGATGAGTTTTTCATACTCGACGCGTTCCAGTGCAAATTGCAGATAGGCTTCCACGGCGTCCGCGTTCAGGGTCATTTGCCCGGACAACAACTCTCCCGTATAGGTCTCACCGTAGATCGCCGTAGTATTAAAGCAGATCGCTTTCACTTTTTTGTTGCCGTAAATGCTGAGATAGGAAGTCGCGATCACGCCGCCGAGAGAATGGCAGGTAATTATAACCTGTTCGCAGCCGGAGGCCTCCAGCACGTAATCAATAAAATCGTTCAGCTGCGCGGCGATCTCAATGGGATCGGCTCTCCAGTCATATTCAAAATCCAAATAGGAGGAAGATGTGATGGATGATGCGGGGGGATACGAAAAGTCGATCGACGTCCTCGGGTCCGGCGTTCCATCCGGCTGGGCGACCGCTCCGTCAAAGAAATCTTCTACAAGGGGAAGCACTTCATCGGCAAAACGGTCCCAGTTCCAAGTGACGGAAAGCTTTGCAAGCGCCGGTACGGCACTCTTGATCAGGTCCAAAATCTCCTCGGTGCTCCAAGACCAGATCTTTTCCTCGTCTTCGGTTCCGCGGTTAAGATAAATCGTGTTGTTCATAAAGCCGTGAATGTTGATTTCCGGAACGTCACGGAACGCCTCAGCCTCCGGTTGAAGACCGAAGACCGGAACCGTTACGAGCACCAAGGCAAGAATTACGGATAGAATCTTTGGAATTATAGTCTTTTTCATAAAAGACGCCTCCTTTGTTGACTGATTAACATAATATCACAAAAAATAAGGATTGTAAATCGTTATTTTTATAAAAATTATGCAGAGGATTTCTGTTTTTTTTGAAATAATCTTTACAAACACACAGATGTATGCTAAAATATAAATGACTTAAGAAAGAGAGGCAGGTGCGATGGAAACAGGTTTCCGCGCGCCTTTCTGTTTAAGTCAAATACTCTGAAAAGGGGATGTCACAATGAACATCACAGTGATCGGCAGAAAATGTACGCCCAGAGAAAACTTCAAGGAGAGAGCGGAAAAGAAACTCGCAAAACTTGATAAATTCTTTGGCGCCGAAGCGGAAGCCAAGGTGACCGCAACCGTAGAAAAGAAATCGCAATCGGTTGAGGTTACCGTGAACAACGACGGCATGGTTTTCCGCGCGCAGGCAAGAGCCGAAAATATGAATGATGCCCTTGACAGGTGTGTAGACCTCCTTGTTCGCCAGATCCGGAAAATCAAGACCCGTCTCGAAAAACGGATCCATTCCGAAGCGCTTTCCGATTTCGTCTTTGAGGATGACGTACAGGAAGAGACCACTTACGAGGTCGTCCGTACAAAGAACATCGCTTTGAAACCTCAGTCTGTGGAGGAAGCGATCCTTCAGATGAACATGCTCGGTCATCGTTTCTATATGTTCCGGAATGCCTCGGACAACAAAATCATGCTTGTCTATTCCAGAGAAGACGGCGGCTACGGCCTGATCGTTCCCGAGGAATGATTTTTACAAATCGGACGGACCTTTTCCGGTCCGTCTTTTTTTTATTACCTCTTGCTTTCGGGAGGCCGCTATGTTATAATTTTTTCAATTATAATAAAAAGGGGGATTTATATGGAATCCGTCAGCTCTTACTTCGGTTCAAAAGTGTTCAATGATACCGCGATGCGCCAGCGTCTGCCGCATGACGTATACAATCAGCTGCAGCGTACGATCAAAGAAAAACGGCATCTGGACATCGGCCTTGCCAACAGCGTCGCGCATGCCATGAAGGAATGGGCGATCGAAAACGGCGCCACGCATTTTACGCATTGGTTCCAGCCGATGACGGGCATTACGGCGGAAAAGCACGACAGCTTTATTTCCCCCATCCCGGGCGGCAAAGTCATAATGGAGTTTTCCGGGAAAGAACTGATCCGCGGGGAGTCCGACGCTTCCTCGTTCCCTTCCGGCGGCCTTCGCGCGACGTTTGAGGCGCGTGGCTATACCGCCTGGGACGCGACGTCTTACGCCTTCATCAAGGACGGCACGCTTTGCATCCCGACCGCGTTCTGCTCGTTCGGCGGGCACGCGCTGGATAAAAAGACCCCGCTTCTGCGCTCCATGCAGGCGCTGTCAAAGCAGGCGCTTCGGGTCGTCCGTCTGTTCGGGAACGAGGAC
>CAMVBD010000137.1 GCA_947165615.1 uncultured Clostridia bacterium
GGCGAAAGACTCGGCTATTCCGACAAATCCGTTTCCAAATGGGAGCGGGGCGAGGGCGTGCCGGACGTGTACGTCCTGAAAAAACTGACCGAGATTTTCGGCTGTTCGGCGGACGCGCTGCTGGGTGTCCAACCCGTTGAAAACGGCGCCGAAGCCCACGCGCAGAACCGTCGCACAAAGCGCAAAATGATCCCGGTGCTGGCCGTGCTGCTGGTGTGGCTGACGGCGGCGGTGGCGTATTTCGTATTGGGGCTGCTGCCCCTGTCGATCCCCAAAACGTGGCTGGCGTTCGTTTACGCCATCCCGGTCTCGTTTATCGTGCTGACGGTTTTTTTCGGTCTGTGGTTCGGGCGGGTATTCCAGTGCGTCGCCGTGTCCGGCATCATCTGGGGAACGGCCGTGAGCCTTCGCCTGACCTTTCCGATGGAAAACATGAACACGATCTTTCTGATCGCGGCCATTTTGCAGGTGCTGGCGGTTTTGTGGTTCATTATGCGCAGCCGACTGAAGCCGCGCGAAGAAAAAAAGGCTCCCCCGGCAAAGCCGGAGGAAGATGCGTAAGAAAAAAAGCGGGCTCCCGCTTTTTTTTGTTATAATTCGATGATCCCGCCGGCCAGCGTGCCGCCGACGGGGTTTTCCTCCCAGCCGCTGTCAAAGAGGTATCGCGTTTTTCCGCTGTACGCCCCCTCCCCCGCCGTCAGGATAAAGCGCGTCAACTGCCAGTCGTTCGACTGAAAGCCCCGGATCGTAAGCGAAGAGCCGTCCGCAAACGTCAGACGGCAGGAATAGGGGCCGTATTCCCCCTTGTACCGCGTGATCTTTAAGGTGTCGCCGTGAACGGAGAGGCGGTAGCCTTCGGTTGCCGTCACGCCCGAAAGCGACGGCATATCGTCCCCGGCAAAGGTCACTTCCCCCTTGAAACGCGGCAGCGGCAGCACGTGAGACAGGATGTAAGGCGTGGAAAAGCCAAGCAGCCGCGCGCCCCGGAACGCAAGGATCCCGAGGACCGCAATAGCGACAAACGCCAGAACCAACCGCCGTTTTTTCATGGACGCGCCTCCCTTCTCTTTGTATAATACAGGATCTTTCCCCGGCAGACAAGGAAAAACCGTTTAAGATTTTTTGAAGATAAACTGATTATGATCGGCACTGTATACGTATCCGGCGGCGGCAAGCGTCTCCGTCAGCGCCGCTTTGTCCGCGTTCAGATCGTCGCACAGCGCGTCGAGATCGGCATAGCGGTCCCGGAGCCGGGTATTGACGACGCTCATCAGCAAAATGGGGTCTTTCGGCAGCATAGAGGTCTCCTTTCTTCGGTCAGGGCCGCACGTTTGCAAACGCCTTGATCTCTTCTTTGGTCGGCATGCTGTCCAGCGCGCCCTTCCGGCGGCTGAGAAGCCCCGCCGCGGCTGCGGCAAACGCGGCGGCGGAGGCAAGGTCCGCCCCGGACAGGTCCCGGCGTCCGGCGGACAGGAACGCGTCCAGCATACACGCGCAAAAGCAGTCCCCGCAGCCGGTGGTGTCGATCGCTTTTTCGGGCGAAAACGCCGGCGTAAAGACCGGCTCGACGCCGGGGACGGCAACAAGGCTGCCGTTTTGTCCGTCCGTTACGCTCAGAAGACGGATACCGGGATAGCGGGAAAACAGCGACGCGGCGGACGCAGACAGGGAAAGCGCGTCGTCCCGGAGCAAAAACCGCGCCTCGTCCAGCGAGATCTTGACGACGTCGGCGTTTTGCATGCCGAAGTCGATTTGCCGGCGGGCGTAAGCAAGGTCCCGCCACAACAAAGGGCGCAGGTTCGGGTCGAAAGAAACGACGGCGCCGGCGGTTTTTGCGGCAGACAGCGCCTTTTCGGTCGCAAGCCGGTTTTCTTGGTGCGTCAGGGACAGCGAGCCGAAATGCAAGGCCCGCGCGCGCTTTATAAGGTCCGCGTCGACGTCCGCCGGGCATAAAAACCGGTCCGCGCCGTCCTCCCGGTAAAAAGCGAAGGAGCGCTCGCCTTTTTCGTCGGTCGAAACGACCGCAAGAGTGGTGGGATGGATCGGATCGACCGATAGGAACGCGCCGTCGATGCCGTTTTTGACAAGGGCGCCGCCGATCCGCCGCCCGAAGGCGTCGCGTCCCACTTTGCCGATCAAAGCCGTTTTGCGTCCGAGGCGAGAGAGCATGCCGAGGACGTTTAAGGGCGCGCCGCCGGGGAGCGCGAGAAAGGTCCCGCCGTCGCCGGCGGACGTAAGGTCGATCAGCGCTTCGCCGACGGCGAGCACGTCGTATCCGCTGTTCGTAAAAATCCCGCCTTTCGTGGGCCTCCGGCGCGGAACGTGCCGTCCGGACAGGCCGTTTCTTTGATTATACCATAGATTCCGGATTTTACAATCAGAATTTACAATTCGATTTCAACTCGCCGTCTCCGCTTGATTTTCAGGGGCGTCTTTGCTATGATACAGACAAACCCGGCATTCGCGTGTTCGGCGAAAAAAGGAGGTAGAATACCATGCGTTTTTGCCCCAACTGCAACCATCAGGTCCCGGAAGAGGCCTCGGCCTGTCCGCGCTGCGGCGCCCGGCTGCCCGTCCGCGCCGGGGCGCAGCCGGTCGTGCCCGACGGCGAAAGCCTGCCGGACGAAGGCTTTTTTGTCCCGGACCCCGCCGTTTTGAACGGCGGACCGGCGGAGGAAGCGACAAAGCCCCTGCCCGCGTACGCGCAAAACACCGTACGCCCGGCAGAGACAAAACCCGTACCGGACCCCACGAAGGTCCCGGCGGGGCGTTTTGCTCTCCGAAAAGACAAGGTGCTGCTGCCGAAAAGCGAAATGGCCCGGATAAACGCGGCGTCCCCCGCCGACGCCTCCCGAGAAGAAAGCGCCCCGAACGGGCAGGCGGGAAAAAAAGAAAAGAAGTCCAAAAAGCGCCAAAGCCTTGGGATCATGCTGCCGCTGGTGGTTTTGGTGCTGATCGTAGGGCTTGTGGGAGCGGTGTACCTTTTGTACCGCAACGAACTGTACGGGCTGCCCGCCTTTCCGGGCAAAAAGGACGACGCCGTACCCGCCGCCTCTTCGGAGACCGATGCGCGGGACTGGACTGTTTTTATCAGCGACGGCGATCTCTATTTCCTTGACGTCGGGCTCGGCCGCAAGCTGCTTTTGGCGGAAGACGTTGCTAACGCGGGCGTGTTTGCGTACGAAAACGGCGACGCCGTATTTTCGGACGGGCAAAACGCCGTCAAAGCGCTCGGCGAAAACGTCCTGCTCGGAAAAGACGGCAAAACGCTCGTCTACCCCGTCACCGTGACCCCGCAGGGGACAAGCCTTTTGTACGTCCGGGACCTGTCCGATCCGGCTTCGGCGCCTTCCCGCCTTGCCGAAAACGTAAAGACCTGCGCGCTCAGCAGCGACTGTACGATCCTGACCTGGCAGGACGGCGCGGGGCGGCTGCGGCAGACGGAAATCCAAAGCGGGCATACGACGCTTGTCAGCGACGACGCGCCGGACGGGTTCGCCGTCTCCGACGACGGACGGCACGTGACATTTTGCTCCTCGGGCAACGAACTGGTGTCCTACGTTCCCGGACGCCCGAACGAGGTGGCTGCCAAAAACGTTTCGGCTGTTTTCTTTGTCAGCGACACGCTGGTCTATTACCTCAACCACAGCCGCGGCCTGTACCGGTTTGACGGGCAGAACGCCGAACGCCTGTCCGACGGCGTGACCGAGGTGTGCAAGGTCTATCCCGACGGCGGGATCTACTATCTCAAAGACAACGGCGACAAACTGATTTTGTCCGACTTTATCGAGGACGATCTGGCGGGCGCGGACGCCGCCATTGCCCGGCCCCAAAAGCCGACGGCTCCGCTTTTTAAGGACTATCCGAGTCTCGGGGCCTACAACGCGGCGTTTGACGCCTATGAGCGCGCGTATAAGACCTACGAAGAAAAGCAGAAAGCCTACGAGGAGAAACTGGCCCGCGACGAGCTCCGGCTGGGGCTCGGTCAGTCTAAATGGGTCAAAGAACTGCTGACCCTGTGCTATTACGACGGCGAGACCGCCACAAACGTAAGCGAACGGGTGGACCTGTCCGCGCCGCGCGCTTTTTCGGAACATGAGCCCGCCGCGACCTTTATGCAGATCTTGCCCGCCGCCGGTAAAAAACTCCTTTTTTCCGAGATCGGAGAAGCGCTCGACCCCGAGACCGCAGCCGGGCAGATCCTTACGCGGTACGAAAAATGCTGCGCTGCCGTCGGAAAGGCCGTCTATGAGATCGGAGACGTTTCGGACGTGCCCGACGCCATGGACTACGCGGGGAATACCCTTTATTTCCGAAAGACCTCCGGGGGCGCGCTTTGCTGCGTGACCTTTGACAAGGACGGCAAAAAAGGCGCCGTAACGCGTCTTGCGGGCAACACGGACTTTTTTGCCGCCTCCCCCGCGTCCGGATACTGGGCCGCCTTTTCGGGCGGGTCTGACGGCGTGATCGCCGGGCAAATGCTGTTTTCCGGACGCCTGACCGAAACAAACGTCTGCCCCGCGTCCGTCTGCTTTGTCGACGGCGGGATCGCGTACCTGTCGGACTGCGCAAAAAACGCCGACGGCGTGTATACCGGCACGCTGCGCTTTTGCGACGGCGAGACCGTGACGACGCTGGCAACAGACGTCCGGATGTTCTGCGTCTCCTCAAACGGCACGTTTTTGTGCCTGCGCTCGCCCGCGGCAGACGGCGGTACGCTTTTGATCTGCGGCGTCGGCGAAGTAAAAAACACACCCGTTTCGGTGCTGCCGTCGCCTGACGGCGCGCCCCTGTTCGCCCACTGGTCGCCCCTTGCGGACGACCGGGACCGAGACTGAAAGGAGGCTTTTGTATGTTTTGTCCGAACTGCGGCCGGCTTCTCCCGGAAAACGCGAATTTCTGTCTGAACTGCGGAACGCCCGTCCCAAGGCCCGCCGCCCGTCCGGCGCCCGCGCCGACGCCGACGCAAAAGCCAACCCCCAGACCTGTTCCGGCGCCCGCCCCGACGCCTGTGCCGACGCCTGTTTTGACCGCAAGGCCCGCGCCCGAAGAGCCGGAGCCGGAAGGAACCGACGCCGAACAGCCGCCGAAAAAGAAAGGCGTGCTCTCGGCGGCGGCGATCCTGCGTGTGACG
>CAMVBD010000138.1 GCA_947165615.1 uncultured Clostridia bacterium
AGGGTCACGTTTTCGCAGTTTGTGAAAAACAGTCCGTGCGGACCGCGGAAACCCTCCTCCCCGTCGGGATCGTAGCAGTCGGAGCCGTTTATGACGGCGCCGGGCTCGCCGGTGACGGCGATATTTCGCTCGCCGTATGCGGATAATATCGCCCTGCGGTACGTTTCCCACGGCTTGTTGTCGTAATACGGCGTTATCATCTCCATATCCGTGCGAAGCTCCACGCTGTCCGGCACCGGAAACACGGGATAATCTTCCCTCTCCGCGCTGCCCTTCAATACCGCGCCGCCCGACAGACGCACCTCCGTGTCCGAGCCCATGAGAAGCCCTCCGGTGTAAAACGTGCCGTCCGGGATCATAACGACGCCGCCGCCGGGATTTGCCGCGCACGCGTCGAGCGCTTTCTGTATGGCGGCGGTCTGAAGCTCTTTTTTGTCCGGCGCCGCGCCGAAATCGACAACGTTGAAGATTTTTTTCATATTGCACCTCTGTTGTTATAATAACCGTTCGGCGGCGGCTCGTTTGCCGCCCCGCTGCGTAGAATAAGTTCTTCTTTGATTTTACAATAAAACAGAAAAAAAGTCAAGGCAAAAAAACGCTTTGAAGAGCGTTTCCGTTTGAAAAAATATCAGACCTTTTGATCGGTCGGCAAAACGTATTGCGGCTTTTTCACAAACCGAAAAGAGCCGTACGGGATCGGCGCGGACGCGCCGCCGCGCGCCGAAAATGCCGTCGCGGTACGCGGACAAGCAGCCGGCGCAGTACCTGTCTTTCCCGAGCAGCGCTCCCGCGGCGCAAACGCCGCCCGGCAGGTCGCGGTCGAGCGGATCCATTATCGCGCTGTCCATACCGGCCGTCATCGCGCCGATAAGGAATGCGTGGTTGAAGGCTTTTCTGTACGGCAGTCCGTACGAGACGTTGGAAAGTCCGCCGACGATGTGCGCGCCGGGATATTCACCGCGTATTTTTTTCGAGGTTTCGATGAAATTCAAAAAGCTGTCCGGCGACGAGCCGACCGCTCCGTTCAGCTTTTCTCCTATTATAAGCATGGCACATCTCCTTTGCTGTCAACGTCCGATCAGCCGCTTTTTGATGTTTTCCAGCGTTTTGGAGACCGTCGGTTTTTCGTAATCACTCAGAAGGTCGAAATTACTGAACGTACCGCCGTCTTCGGAAGACCAGCCGATCAACCATTTTCCACGGTGTTCGTCGTCAAGCGTCCCGCTGTCGGAGATGTATTTGAAAACGTAGTAAATATCTTTCCGGAAAAGGTATTTGACTTCGCCTATGTATTCGATCTGATCCGGGACGGTTCCGAGCTCGGTCGGATATGTCAGCCAGTGGATAAGATCGCTCTTTGCAAGATACTCGGGCGATGAATATTCAGCGGGAAAAAGGGAAACCATCCCTTTGTTTTTCAATGCCTGATATGTAAGATTCGCGCAGACCGGATCCGCCGCAAGCATCGATACGCTTTCCCTCGGTATCGGCGCGCCGAGATCGATAAGCGATTGCAAAGCATAGAAACTGACGCTCCCGCGGTGGACTTTTGAAGTCTGTGTCAGAAGTTCGATCATCCTGTCGCTTCTGAAGTACCTCGCGGTATCTGCGGCAATTTCCCATGCATTCAGAGCGTCTTCATCGGGGGCGGAGAGGTTCAGATATCTTTCCAGTTCTTTTTCCAGGTATTCTGTCAGCTGTTTTTTGACAGTGTCGGGCAGACCGCTCAAACGGTCTTTATATTCCAGAAGACCGCTGTACAGTCTTCCCTTTTCATATTCACATGACGCGTTCCGGGCGAAAGAAAGCAGGCGGTCCATACATCCTTCCCCGATGGTTTTCTGCGCAAAGATTTGCTGAATGTTGGCGTCTATCGGGCGCGCTTCATCCATCAAACGGTGAAGTTCATCGGCACGGTACAGTTCTTCCGCGGGAACAGATCGGTTTGACGGGTAGATCCTCGGATAGATCGCAAGGATCCGGTCTCCGTAAGCGCAGCGCAAATCTTTTTCTTTATAATCTGTAATGGTTGGGATCTCCTCCAGCAGCATCTGAACCTGCTCCGCCGCAAAACCTGAAAGCTCCTTCCGGTCCCCTTCGTCCGGCTTTTTGATCTTTCCGAGAACGTTCAGCAGATATTCGGTCAACTGTATTTTATCTTTCCATTCGTTTTCTTTGATCGCTGTAAGAATATTTTCAAAAACTGACATTTTGATAACGCCTCCCGTTGATTCGATTTATGATTATTATACCGCGCGTTTATGAACAATTCAAGTTTACACGCCTTACCTCTTACCTCCCGAAAATCCTGCGCGAAAGGAGCGAAAGAGAAAGTGAAAAGTGAATAGTGAAGAGTGAATAGTGAATAAGGAAAAATCCTGCTTGCGCAGGATTTTTGTGGCATAAGGTCGGAATTGATTTTTCGGACAGGT
Organism: uncultured Clostridia bacterium; assembly: GCA_947165615.1. GTDB lineage: Bacteria > Bacillota > Clostridia > Oscillospirales > Acutalibacteraceae > RUG806. Next base: position 2,433 of record CAMVBD010000138.1, read on the forward strand.
TATGCACAAAAACCCGCATTGGAAAAGGTCGAAATTGATTTAATTCAACGCTGTGGAAACGGGGTATACTCCGTTTCAAGTTGGTATATGAATTCCTTGATTTCAATAGTAGTCAAGGTTTTATTTACACATATACGTTCAAAATCATCGCTCTCTTCAATAAATCCTTGAAAATCTACGGTAACGGTATATTCGTCTGAAATCCGTTCAACTCTGATTTTCAAGTACGGCTCCATGGTATCAAGTTCAGCGACATTTAATTCTCCGCGATCAAGGAGTTTCATATCACGAATAAAAGCGGCCATTTCAAACGTCAGAACGCAAGCGTCGGTTTCTTTACGTTTAATACCGTTGTGATCTGAATATGTAAACTCGATTTTCAACCAGTTCGAATCGAAATGATCATAATGCTTATGTGTTTTTGAAAGTTCGGGAAATTCATACGCAACGGGTTTGAATTCAATAAAACCGTTATCGTCGTTAAGATACATTGTATTCGTTCCTTTCAAAATGCAAGGCGTATATATTAAATTCTAACAGAAAGTTGTGAATAAGTCAATCAGGTAGAAAGCGAAGTTTGCGGCTGACGAAATGAAAATGAAGACGTCGGCTTTGCCGACTAATGAAGACGGTGCTGCCGCACCTAATGAAGACGTTCGCTTCGCTCACTAATGAAGCGAAGTCGCCCCCGTTCCTAAATTAGCACCGCAGGTGCGTCTTCATTTCTTCATTAGCGAAGCGTCTTCATTAGCCCCGCAAGGGGCGACTTCATTGAAAAAACCCGCTTACGCGAGGTTTTTTCTGGAGGCGCTCTCGCCTGCGGGCTCGGTCCCGGTTCGGCTCTGACGATCCCCCGGATCGTCATTCACTACCGAACCGCAGCGCAAGCGCTGCCCGGAACGGACCGGACTTACGCCGATCCGAAGTATAAGGTAATGCCTCCAAAAAATGCACCCTGTAGGGTGCATTTTTTGAGGCGCTACCCAAAATTGGACCGGGGGTCGTTTTTGAGGGGCAAAAACCCGCTTTTTGTTGTACGGAATGGATCGTATTTACGCTTTATCCGGATCGTTTTTCAGTTATGGAGCATAGAAGTCTCCTGTGCCAAGATTACAAATCCTCGATTTGTAATACCTTCTAACGAACTGCGAAATTTCGCTGTTGCAGTCATAAACGCATTCGTTAATGATCTCATCGTTCAGCCAGCCGTACTTCGACATATAATACACGGCATGCTCGCGGCAACAAGCACACGGCGAATAATCATAAGCAAACTCGAAGAAATCTCGGGGAAGGCGGACTGCGTTGTCCTTCGCTCTGTTGATCGTCATAACAATTCCATGCAGTTCGTCATCGGATAGTTTCCCGGTTTTGAGTTCGTCCAGGATCAATGATTTGTATTTGTTTTTGTAGTTCACAATGAGCGCACATAAAGCCGCGTATCGATTTGTCTTCTGTTTAAGCAATGCCAGAGCATGTGAAACGATCTCGCTACCTTTGCTAGAAACAAAAACTCTGGTTGCATTTTCCCGAAGATTGGCATTTTTCGATTCTGTGTATTCAATCAGTTTGCTTTTTGATCCCGGGTAATCGGTTGAAAAGAAAACGGTTAACAGGTCAGCCTTCTTTTCGGGATCGTTTTCTTTTTCAAGTTCTTTTGCCAGTCGTATCTTTTCATCGACATCCGACTGCCTTCTGAACCGTATTGCATCTATTCGTTTTATTTGACCGTTTTGTGATTCTTCAACCAGTTTTTCTACGGACGGAACAATGGCTGTCTCAGCTTTTCTTGTTTCGTTCCTCTCTTTTTCAGCGTTAATCTCGGATACATACAGATCGCAGAAGACCGATAATGATTCTGATGTTGCTTTCTTTTTTTCAAGAAGCTTGAGCAATCTCTTTTCCGTATATTGTTCATTGGAATGATATAGGAACCAGTCAAAGTCGAATTGCTTTTTGTAATGATTACTTGCTATGGCAAGTTTGCCGAGATCGGAGGCAACGTCAATCCAACTGGTTATATTTCTGAGTCCGAATATGATTGCAAGATATTCCAGGCACTCTCTGTCGAAGTCGACAAGTCCGAATCTCTTCTTGGCAATCATTTTTTTATATAGATCGTTGTACTTTTTCCGAAGCGCCTTCTCGGCCAGTTCGCTTCCGTCTTCCGCAAAGTAAGAAAGCAATTCGCTGAAGTGGAGATGCTCCCAGGACTTACGGGTATTCAAAGACAGATACTTTTCAGTTATTGCAAGCACGAATGATTCTCTGTCGGGAAACAGACATACGAGACGATAAAGATATGCCCCCCGGGAACCCTCGCACTGCGCGTCAAAAGCGAACCCGTTAAGGCATCCCCACAGGACGTCTTTTCTGTATTTTTCAACATCAGCAGTCGATTTCAGCACAGAAAAACAGCGCCCGTGGCCGCGTTTTAGATATTGCCTAAACTGCCTGCTCTTCATATGTTTTCTCTCTTTTCACAAACAACGTATGGACTATAATAGTTATACTGCAATTATACTGCATATTTTACCGCGAAAATGTAAACAATTCAAGTTTTCGGGCTTTCATCAGTCCAAATCAGGTAGAAACCCCCGAAACCCAATTTCGTATCTATTTAATGTAACCTCTAGTTTTTTAATGAAATCGCGGCAGAGCCGCGATGAAATCCGGGCAAGCCCGGATGAAATGGTTCGC
>CAMVBD010000139.1 GCA_947165615.1 uncultured Clostridia bacterium
TCTGTCCTACGGCGGCAAGCGCGTGCGCCCGCTTTTGACCCTCCTGTTCTGTGAGGCCGCCGGCGGCGACCCCGCAAAGGCCCTGCCTTTTGCCGCGGGTGTGGAATTCGTACACACCTATTCGCTCATCCACGACGATCTGCCGTGCATGGACAACGACGATATGCGGCGCGGAAAGCCCTCCGCGCATAAACGGTTCGGCGAGGCAAACGCGCTGCTCTCGGGCGACGCGCTGCTGACCCACGCCTTTGCCGCCGTGTCCGACGGGACAAAAGCCGGCGTCAGCGCCGAAAACACCGTCAGGGCCGTGCGGGAACTCTCGCTTCTCGCGGGCGCCCCCGGCATGGTCGGCGGCCAGTACATCGACCTCAAATACGAGGGGACCGACTGCGCGCCCGACGTTTTGCTGCAAATGGACGCGCTGAAAACCGGCGCGCTCATTGAAGCCGCCTGCGTTCTGGGACTCCTTGCTGCCGACGCGGACGAAAGCCTTTTCGCGCCGACCCGCCGTTTTGGTAGAAGCCTGGGGCTGGCGTTTCAGATCAAGGACGATCTGCTCGAATACGAGGACGAAAACGAACACAGCGACGAAATTAACGAAAAATCGACGTATATCACACTTTTCGGCGCCGAGCGGGCAAAAGCCCTCGCCGCCGATTACACGCGGCAGGCCGTGGAGGCGGTATCCGTCTTCGGAGCGCCGGGACAGACGCTTTCCGACTTCGCCTGTGCCCTGCTGAAGAGAAACAACTGATGGAATACCAGATCTTACCTAAAATCAACGGCCCGGACGACGTCAAAAAACTGTCTGAGGCCGAACTCGAACGCCTTGCTGCCGAGATCCGCGACCGGATGATCCGCACCGTCTCCAAAAACGGCGGACACCTTGCGTCCAACCTCGGCGTGGTGGAACTGACCATCGCCCTGCACCGGGTCTTTGACTCGCCGAACGACAAGATCGTATGGGACGTCGGCCACCAGTGCTACGCCCACAAACTGTTGACCGGGCGGCAGGAGGCGTTTGATTCGCTGCGTCTGCCGGGCGGCATTTCCGGCTTTACGCGCAGAAACGAAAGCGAGCATGACATCTTTTCCGGCGGGCATTCGTCCGTCGCGCTGTCCGCCGCCTTCGGCATTGCCGAGGCCAACAAAAAAAGCGGCAAAAAGGATTACACGATCGCGGTCGTCGGCGACGGCGCTTTTACCGGCGGCATGGTCTACGAGGCGCTCAACAACGCCGGTCACGCCGGAAAGGGCACGCGCCTTATCGTCATCCTCAACGACAACGAGATGTCCATCTCCAAAAACGTCGGCGCTTTGGCGCGGTATTTCGCGGCGCTCAAGGCCAATCCGCAGTACTTCCGCCTCAAGGCGACCACCGAAAACGTGCTCAACCACATTCCCTTGGTCGGCAAACCCATGGCGCAGGGGATCTACAACGTCAAAACGCGCCTCAAAAACGCCATTTACAAAAGCACCATGTTCGAGGACATGGGCTTCCGCTACATGGGTCCCATCGACGGACACGACATCCCGCTGCTGATCGACGCGCTCGAGGGCGCGATCGAAGCGGATTACCCCATCCTTCTGCACATCAACACCGTCAAGGGCAAGGGCTACGCCATCGCCGAGCAAAAGCCCGACTTCTTCCACGGCATTTCGGCGTTCAACGTCGTCACCGGTGAAAAAAAGAGCGCCAACAGAGGCTTTTCGGACGTCTTCGGCGAATACGTGACCGAAAAAGCCGGCATCGACGAGCGCATCTGCTGCATCACCGCCGCCATGGAACTCGGCACGGGACTGACCGCCTTCCACCAAAAATTCCCAGACCGGTTCTACGACGTCGGCATCGCCGAGCAGCACGCGGTCACCTTTGCGTCGGGCCTTGCCCGGGGCGGCATGCTGCCGATCTTCGCGGTCTATTCCACCTTCCTGCAGCGCGCCTACGACCAGATCATCCACGACTGCGCCATGCAGGGGCTTAAAATCGTGTTCGCGGTCGACCGCGCGGGCTTCGTCGGCGACGACGGCGAATCCCACCACGGCCTGTTTGACGCCGCCTTTCTCAATTCCATCCCCGACATCACGGTCTATGCGCCCTCCACCTTTGCGGAATTGAAGACCGCCTTTGACAAGGCCCTTTACCAGACCGAAGGCCCGGTCGCGGTGCGCTATCCGCGCGGGGGCGAGCCCGACATCCCGGAAGCATATCTCCCCTCGGACGAAAACTTCGACTTCTTCGGCGAAGCGGACGCCGACGCCGCCATCGTCGTCTACGGACGGATGTTCCCGGAGGCCATCAAAGCCAAAGAACAACTCGAAAAAGAGGGCGTTCGCGTTTCGATCTGTAAACTCAACCGCATAAAGCCCGTGCCGAAAGCCGCGGTGAAGAGCGGGATGGGCGCCGGCGTCGTCTGCTGCTTTGAGGAGGGGCAGCGCTGCGGCGGCAGCGGCGAGACCTTTGCCGACAAGCTCAGCAAATACGGCTTCAAGGGCTACTTTATCGACACCGGCGTCAAGTGTGAATTCTGCACGCAGAACACCGTCGAGGGACTGTTAAAGGATTACCGTCTCGACGCCGAAAGCATGGCTGACCTCATCCGCGAAAAACTCGGCGGAGAGCAGATTTGATTGTATGGCAAACGAAAAACAAAGACTCGATCAGGCGCTGGCTCAGCAGGGGCTGTGCGAAAGCCGCGAAAAGGCAAGGGCCGCCATCATGGCGGGGCTTGTCTACGTCAACGGCCAAAAGGCGTCCAAAGCAGGCGACACGGTAAAGCCGGAGGACCGGCTGGAGGTACGCGGCGGCAGTGAATTCGTCAGCCGCGGCGGCTACAAGCTCAAAAAGGCCGTGCGCGTGTTCGGTCTTGACCTACACGCCGCTCTTCCGATCTCGTTTTCGGTCTTGACCTGACCGGCAAGACCTGCATGGACATCGGCGCGTCCACCGGCGGCTTTACGGACTGCATGCTGCAAAACGGAGCCGCAAAGGTCTATGCCGTGGACGTCGGGTACGGGCAGCTCGCCTGGAAACTGCGCAGCGATCCGCGCGTCGTCAATCTCGAGCGGACCAACATCCGGTATCTCACCGAAGAGCAGGTCCCCCCGACGCTGGATTTCTGCTCCATCGACGTCGCCTTCATCTCCTTAAAGCTTGTGCTGCCCGTCGCCTGCCGTTTTCTGAAGGACGGCGGCGCGTGCGTGGCGCTTGTCAAGCCTCAGTTTGAGGCGGGGCGCGAAAAGGTCGGCAAAAAGGGCGTCGTGCGCGACAGGGCGGTCCACGTCGAAGTGGTGCGCGAGACCGTCGCGTTCGCCAAGGACCTCGGCTTTGCCGTCAAAGGCCTCGATTACTCGCCGGTCAAAGGACCGGAAGGCAATATCGAATATCTCTTGTATCTCGGAAAAGACGGGCTCTCCGCCGACATCCCGGACCCCGAGGCGGTGGTCGCCGCCTCGCACGAGGCGCTGGACGGCAAGGGCCCCATGGGAGAGGAGGCGCAGACGTGAACATATTCGTTGTCCCGAACCTGACGCGCCCCCGCGCAAAAGAGGTCGCCGTCGGACTGTGCCGGGCGCTTTGCGAGCACGGCGGCGCCGTCCGCCTGCCGCTCTCTGTCCGGGAAGCGTTTCCGGAATTCCCCGACGAAACGTTCGCCCCGGAGGACGAACTGTACGCCTCGGCCGAGCTTGTCATGCCGGTCGGCGGCGACGGCTCCGTCCTGCGCGCCGCCAAACGCGCATACGCTTACCCGTCCTCGGCGTCAACGCCGGAACGCTCGCCTACCTCTGCGGACTGGACGAAAGCGGGTTCCCGCTGCTTGCCCGCCTTATGTCGGGGGACTACACGACTCAGCGGCGCATGCTGCTGCAGGCCGACGTCTACGACGCCGACGAAACCCTTGTCCGCAGCCATTTCGCCCTCAACGACGTCGCGTTCGCCAGGGGCCGGGACATCGGCCTCGTGCGCGCCAACGGCAAGCGCATCGCCGACTACGTCGCGGACGGCGTCCTGTTCGCCACCCCCACCGGCTCCACGGGCTATTCCATGTCCGCGGGCGGCCCCATCGTGGAGCCGACGCTGGACGCCATGCTCTTAACGCCGATCTGCCCCCATTCGCTGGCGTTCCGTCCCTACATCTTCGCGCCGGATACGGTGTTCGAGGTGCGCGGGAACGTGCGCGGCAGAAACGCCGAGGTCCTGTATACCTGCGACGGGGAAAAAAGCCTGCCGCTTGCCGACGGGCAGCGCGTCGTGATCCGCAAGGCGGACAAAAAACTGCGCTTTCTGTCGCTGACGTCCGACAACTTTATCGACGTCCTCAATAAAAAAGCACTTTAACCCGGTCAAAACCGGATAAAATATTTATTTCTGTCCATTGGAAAGGAACCCGAAAAAGCATGAAAAAGAAAAGACAGGAACTGATTGAAACCCTCATTCGCGAGAACAACGTCGGCACCCAGGAGGAACTTCTGGACCTGCTGATCGCCCAGGGCGTCAACGTGACGCAGGCCACGGTCTCGCGCGACATCAAGGAAATGCGCATTGTCAAAAAAAGCGGCGTCAACGGCGAGTATAAATACTACCTGCCCTCCTCGCAGGAGGAAGAGGCGGACTCCCGTCTTTACGCCATTATCGCAAACGCGGCGCTGTCCAGCGTCGTCGTCGGAAACGATATCATCGTCCACTGCCATCCCGGCACCGCAAAGGCCGTCGCCACCGCGGCCGATATGCTCCACTGCAAACTGATCGCAGGCACCATCGCCGGGGACGACACCGTCCTCGTCGTGTGTTACTCCGCCAAGGACGCGCTCGAGGCCAAGGACATCCTTGACGATATGCTCGGCTTCTGATCTATGCTCCGTCTGCTGCAGATCGAAAACATTGCCACGATCGAAAAGGCCTCCGTCGAATTCGGTCCGGGGCTCAATATCCTGACCGGTGAGACCGGCGCCGGCAAGTCGATCCTCATCGACGCCGTAAACGCCGTCTCCGGCGCAAAGACCTCCCGCGAACTCATCCGTACGGGGGTGTCCTCGGCGTTTGTTTCCGCTCTGTTTTCGGACGTCGGCAGGGAAGTGACCCGGACGCTGCAAACACTTGGTATCCCGGAAGAGGAG
>CAMVBD010000140.1 GCA_947165615.1 uncultured Clostridia bacterium
TCACGGTCTTGCGGTGTATGCCGCCCAGCAGCGTAAAACTGACGACGGCGACAAATACGGCGGTCGCAAAAACGGAGGGCAGGGTGGGGAAGCCACGGAGCAGCAGCGGGATCAGCAGCCCGAACAGGCACAAAAACGTAAAGACGAGACCGAGCAGGGACTTTACTCCGGTCCTGCCGCCTACCAGCGCCACAACGATAAAGAATACGGCGACGATCACGATCAGCGCCGGAATGCGGCCATATTCGTAAACGGTGCCGCGCACGGTCCCGTCCTTGTAGGTGGAAAGGATCACGGCCACGCCGTCGCCCTCTTTTACGGGGTCCCCCTGCAGGGGCCCGACGTTGTAGGTGACTTCCATCCGATCGCCTTTGTATCTGCCGGACAAAATCTCCGCCAGCAGGACCTGTTCGCCGCGCCAGCCGCCGTCCGAGGCGTCGTCCTGTATAGAGGAGTCGGAAAGCACTTTCAAAACTTTCGCTTTTTCGTATTCGGCGTAGTCGCCGGTCTTCGCTTCGTCCGTCAGGGCGGCGGTCAGCACGGTCCCCGAACGCGGATGCGCGATCACGACGGCGCTTCGGTCCTCCGGCTCCGCCGTACGCGCTCTCAAAACGCCGCCGTCTTCCGGCACATCGTAAAACCGGAGTTTCATGGTGCTGCTGTTTTCGTGATAATAATAAGTCGTAAACCCGGCAAGATAGGAGACGCACAGCGGCTCGCCCTCGTGGGTCGCGGCGTCGTTGACCAGATAAAAGGACCCGTCCGCCTGCTTTTGGACTTCCCATTCGCTTTCTGGCAGACGCTTGTCCGAAAAGAACAGGGATTCCTGCGCCCCGGCGGTCAGGTACTTCCCGCCGTTTTCAAACAGCCACGTCTCGCCGTCCGTCGACACGGTCAGAACAGCCATTTCGTCCGAAAGCGCTGGCGTCCCGTCCAGGTCCGCGCCGACGCCCGAAAGCGTCTTCGGTCCGTTTGCGGTCTGTGCGTTCAGAAAGGCGCGCACGCAAAAAAAGACCGCCGCCGCCAAAAACAGGACCAGAATGCCGAATTTTTCGCGCTTGAGAACTGTGAGGACGCGGTTTCCAAAGCCCTGCTTTTTGCCGTTTGTCCGCTGGTTTTTCATAAAACGCCTCCCGACCGGATGATACCGTCAGTATAGCACCCTTCCCCCGTTTCTGTCAAGAATCCGCCGGTTTTCCCCGACGAAATCCGCCGTTATTCGTGCATTTAAGAAAATCAAATTCTTTTATCAAAAAATATAGATAGGATTTTGGAAAACCGTATAGCAATTCCCGCAAAAACCGTTTATAATGGTTATGTCTGTTTCTATTCCCATTTAAACAGGTAAACAACAGGAAAGGAAGTATGCAAATGAAAAAGCAACTCCGAAAAGTCCTTTCCGTGATCCTTGCGATCGGCATGCTCATGAGCATGTTCACGATCCTCGGTTTGACGGAGGACGCCACCGATCCGACGTGGACGAAGGTGGATCTCAGTGAGATCACCGCCGACGACACGATCGCCATTACCATGACCAAAGATGATGCCACGTGGGTATTGCCCGCGGACAAGAACACATCGTCAGCGCCCGCCGCTAACGTGCCTAAGAAAGTGGACGGCGACACCCTGACTACGAACAGCGCGAATTACGCGTGGACCTTTACCGCGGTCGAAGGCGGTTACCACATCACCAACGCCGACGGCGATTATCTTTACACCACCAACGCCAACAACGGCGTTCGCGTAGGCGGAACGACGATCGTCTGGTCCATGGACGACTCCGGCAACTATCTGAAGGCGACCGCCTCCGGCACTGTCCGCTACCTCGGTGTGTATAATGCGCAGGACTGGCGCGCCTATAACAACACGACCGGCAATACCAAAGATCAGACCGTCGGCTTCTGGAAACTGAACGGCGAGTACGTCGAGCCTGCGGAACCCGAACTCGGCACCGTGGCTCAAGCCCTTGCGGGCGACGCCGGCGTCAAGTATAAGGTCAAGGGCGTCGTGACAATGGTTGACGGCAGAAACGTCTACGTGCAGGACGAAACCGGCGGCATCTGTCTGTATTTTGACAGCGCCGTAAACGATCTTGCGCTCGGCGACACCGTGATTTTCACCGGCGCTCTCACGGTCTACAAAGGTCTGCCTGAACTGACGGGTCAGACCTACGAAAAGTCCGAAGGCCTGACGCTGACCGCCAAAGAGACGACCATCGGCGCTCTGACGGCTGCGGACGTCTGCACCTACGTTGAGATCAAGGGACTTGAAGTCACCGAGGTCGACGACAACAACGGCGCGTATTCCAATCCGAACATCACTCTGAAAGACGAAACCGATAAGACGATCCAACTTTACAAGGCCGTTGTCGGCAAGACCGACGGCGCGTGGGACGTCAAGGTCGGCGACAAATTGAGTCTGAAGGCAGCCGTGGGTATCAATAACACCAAGTTCCAGCTCCGGAACACCCTCGCTTCCGAAATCGTGATCGAATCTTCCGAACCTCCCGTAGATCCGCCCGCTCCCACTTACAACACCATCGCCGAAGCCCTTGCGGGCGACGCCGGCGCCGCCTTCACCGTGAAGGGCGTCGTCACCCTTTTGGACGGCAAGAACGTGTATGTGCAGGACGCCACCGGCGGCATCTGCCTGTATTTTAACGCCGCGCCCTCCGGTCTTGCGCTTGGCGACACCGTGATCGGCACCGGCGCCCGCGCGACCTATAGGGGACTGCCCGAACTTTCCGGCGCGACCTATGAAAAATCCGAGGGCCTGACGCTGACCGCGAAGACCGCCACGATCGGCGAACTGACCACGGCGGATATCTGCACCTACGTGGAACTCAAGGGCGTCGAGGTCACCGAGGTCTACGACAACAACGGCGCCTTCACCACGCCCAACATCACCGTTAAGGATGAAACCGGCGCAACGATCCAACTTTATAAAGCGGTCATCGGCAAGACCGAAGGCGCTTGGGACGTGAAGGTCGGCGATATCCTCAATATCAAGGCCGCCGTGGGCGTGAACAACACGACCCTGCAGCTCCGGAACACCCTCGCTTCCGAAATCGAGATCGCTTCCGAAGAGACCGAGACCGGCGTTGTGACCGATCTTGCCCAGCTTACCGACGGCGCAAAGGTCGTCATCTTCAACAAGGCCCACCTCATGGCACTGTCCTCCACCTACCCTGGCAACTACAACGCGGGCGTGGCGGTCACGCTCTCTGACGAAGGCGTACTCGAAGGTTTCGGCAAGACCGAAGTCTGGACCGTGGGCGTCAACGAAGACGGCACCTACACCTTCTCCACCGCCGACGGCAAAAAGCTGTCCATGGACACCCAGTACTCCAGCATGCCGCTGGATAAGGTCAACGATGCCTGGACCGTGACCGCCGTGGACGGCGTTGAAAACGCATTTTTCATCACCAACGTCGGCCGCGAGGGCTACCGCATCGAGTGGTATGCCGACAAGGGCAACTGGAGCTCCTATTACAAGGACAACGACGGCGAGCAGTTCCAGCAGTACTTCTATCTGGTGGACGAACTTCCCGATGATCCGCAGCCCGGTGAAGGCAAGAACTACGGCCTGACTTCCAGCATCGCTACCGGCGACAAAGTCATCCTGTACAATGCCGCCAACGGTGTCGCCGTGGGCAATACCATTGCCAGCCATAAGGTTTCCGGCGTTGCGTTTACGCCCAAGGACGGTGTGATCACGACTGACAATGAAAACGTTGTCTGGGAGGTTACCGTCAATTCCGACAATACGGTTACCCTCACGCAGGGCGATTACACGCTCGGCGGACTTGTGTCCGAAAGTAACGGCAAAACGTATAACAACCTCGTTCTGACCGGCGCTGCCAGCACGAACTGGACGCTTACCGGTCCCGACGCCGCGGATTTCAATTACTTCCTTTCGCTCAACGATATGGAGACGAATTTCGGCCATCTGTATCTTGAGTATTACAACGGCTATACCCTTTACGGCAGCACTGCCCCCGATAAGGCGGCGTTTGGCATCACCTTCTATAAGGAAGGCGCAGAGCCGGAAGTTCCCTCCGGTGAGACCGGCGACCTCGTCACCTCTCTCAGCCAGCTGACCGATGGCGCGACCGTGGCCATCTACTCCCCCGGCCACAAGACCGCCATTTCCACCAAGCCCAACGGCGACTGGTACTTAAAGGCCAACAACGCCACCCTCGAAAACGGCAAGGTCGTCAACTTCACCTCCGACTTCGTCTGGAAGGTCAAGGTCAATGAAGACGGCACCTACACCTTTATTTCCAACGACGACGAGACCAAGTCCATCACGGTCTGGGCCTCCGGCACCTACGCCGAGGTCACCGTCGACTACGAAAAGTATGCCGAGTCGGGCGACAACACCTGGAAGCTCGACCCCGCCAAGACCGCGAACTGCTTCTACATCAGCTCTCCCAAGGTTTCCGGCGAAAAAGGCGCCGCTTATCTGGAAGCGTACGTCCGCAACGAGTTTGAGGTCTTCTCCGGCTACTTCACCAACACCTCCTCCTATAACTTCACCGAGGAAAACTTTGCCCTGCAGTTCTATCTTGTGAACCCCGAAGACGCCGTGGAAGCGGTTGACGACGGCGAATGGGACGGCGTGCTCGAAAAGGGCAAGGCCTACGTCGCGTACAATGCCTCCGCCGCGTCCTCCATCGGTCTGTGGGACGAGGCCAACTACTCCATGAAGGCCATCCCCACCACCGTCAGCGGCAATAAGGCCACCGCCGGCAACGGCGCCTACGTCTTTAAGATCGACACCTACGGCAGATATTACTCCTTTGAGATCGACGGCAAGTACCTTGCCACGAATCCTGCCGAGGAGCTCTTCTTCGTCGAAGCGAACGCCGACGGCTCCGCGCCCGAAGAGGCCAAGTGGTTCCTGAAGCAGAAGGAAGGCGGCTACATCCTCTACAACAAGGAAGTCACCTACAACGGCACCCCTGTGTGCGTCGAGTACTACTCCTCCGTCTTCTCCGGCTGGACCTTCTCCACGAAGAACGACCTCGGCATCTATCTGTTCAACTTCTATGAGGTCGCCGACGGCACCAAGG